>NZ_JAEQDD010000127.1:0-33161 GCF_020737885.1 Microcoleus sp. PH2017_34_RAT_O_A
GCAGGACTGAAGTCCTCACTACAAACCTTATACAATCTGTTCGTAGTGAGGACTTTTGTTCTCGGAAAAAGCAGGACTGAAGTCCTCACTACAAACCTTGTAAAATCTGTTCGTAGTGAGGACTTTTGTTCTCGGAAAAAGCAGGACTGAAGTCCTCACTACAAACCTGTTTTTTAGCCCGTATTCCGCATCCCGGCGGCAATACCATTAATCGTCAGCAGAGCTCCCCGCAACAACTCACCCTTGCTGTAACGCGAGTGAATCACACCGGGTACTCCGCCAGTACCATGTTGCCGCAATCGCTTCAGCAGTGAAACCTGCAACAAACCCAAAGGCACAATTGTGGCATTTCGTAATTGCACAGAACGCTGAAGCGATGGATCTCCATCCAACAAACTCTGGTGTCCGGTAATAGTTAAAACCAAATTACGAATCAAGTAGAATTCGGCAGCAATTTGCTCGAATAAAGCCTTAAATCGCTCTCTGTCTGCCGGTAACGCCAACTCCCGCACGTAGTGTTCTGCAATCTGCAAATCCACCTTCGATAATGTCATTTCTACCTTGGAAATTACCATTCTAAAAAACGGCCATTTCAAGTAAAAATACTGCAAAAGTTTCATGTGTTCTTCCGGTTCTTCCAGCAAATACTCTTGTAAAGCTGTGCCGACACCATACCAAGAAGGCAGCAAAAAGCGGCTTTGAGTCCAGCTAAACACCCACGGAATTGCTCGCAAACCGCTGATGTCTTTCTTCCCGCCGCGACGGGCTGGGCGAGAACTAATTTGCAACTGACTGATTTCTTGAATCGGGGTAACGTGGTGGAAGAAATCTACTAAATCTGGCTGTTCGTAGATTAAATTACGGTAGTGCGATCGCGATTTCGCCGATAACTCTTCCATAATCTCGTTCCAAGAGTCGATGCCATCGAAACCTGTATGCAGCAAACTAGCTTGAATTACCGCCGCCGCCACGGTTTCTAAATTGTAAAGCGCCAACTCCGGCAAAGAATATTTAGAAGCCAAAACCTCGCCTTGTTCGGTAATCTTAATTCGCCCGCTAATGCTCTTTCCGGGCTGAGCCAAAATCGCTTTGTAAGCAGGCCCGCCGCCTCGCCCTACCGAACCGCCACGGCCGTGAAAAATTCGCAATTCTACTTCGTGCTTTTCCGCAACCATTTGCAAAGCTTTTTGAGCTTTGTGAATTTCCCAATTGCTGCTGAGGAAACCCGAATCTTTATTACTGTCCGAATAGCCCAGCATCACTTCTTGCAATTTGATTTTTCGGATTGGACAGTCTAGATTTTGTTCGCTTGGTTTGGCTGTTTCTTGGGCGTATCCTCCGGCTAATAAAGCCCGATAAACTGGCAGTTCAAATGCCTCCTGCATTACTTTTGGCGCTTTTTTCAAGTCTTCCACTGTTTCAAACAATGGGACTACTTGAATGCTGCTAATTCCGGTCGCTGGATCGTAAAGTCCTGATTCTTTTGCTAGCAACAAAACCGCCAGCATATCGCTGAGGTCGTGGGTCATGCTAATGACGTAGGTTTCGCAAATTTCCGGGCCGAACTCCTGGTGCATTTGCCGCAATATGCGGAAGGTATTAATTGTCTCGCAAGTTTTGGGAGAAAATGGCAATTCTGCGGGAATTAATGGGCGGCGAGTTTGCAGTTCTGTTGCTAGCCATATCACTCGATCGCCTTCAGACATTTCATTGTAAAGCTTGGGCAAAATTTGCAAGTATTCAGCAATTTCGCTCAAAGCGTCGGAGTGTACTGTTGACTCTTGGCGGATATCTAGGTAAGCCAAATTAAACCCGTAGATTTCTACTTGGCAAAGCAGATTTTCCAAGTCCCGACAGCTTAAACCGGTTTCGATTAAATTGTGCTCGATGAGCTGCAATTCGGTCAAAAACTCGGTTCCCGATCGATAAAGGCCGCTCATTCCGGGATGTTCCGATAAGGCTTCGCGCTCCCGCTGCAACTCGTCTCCTTTGTAGAGGCGCCAGTTGCGATCGCGCGTATTTTCCAGTCGCTGGAGTACGTAGGCGAGTTTCAACCGATAGGGCTCTTGACGGTAGCGGATCGCCCACTGCTCGTAAACCTCGGGAAATTCTGATTTGTCGCGATCGAGCGATTCGAGCAATTCTGGCAATACGTCGCTCCAGTGCAGCGACAAACTCAAAAGTTCGTTCAACCGCTTCACCGCATTGATGTACTTGCACAGCACTAAATGGCGTTGATAGCAAGCAGTTTGCCAAGTAACTTTTGGGGTGACAGAAGGATTCCCGTCTCTGTCGGAGCCCACCCAAGAACCGAACTTGCAAAAATTGTAACTAGGTGGTTTCAGGTAAGGGAAAGAAGCGTGCAGCGCTTGCTTTAAGCGTTGGTATAGCTCGGGAATAGCATCAAACAGCACTTCGTCGAAGTAGTGCAGGGTGTATTCCACCTCGTCAAGTACAGTCGGTTTGAACTGGTGCAGTTCGTCAGTGCGCCACCAAAGGCGAATTTCTTCCATGAGTTGCTCTTGGAGAGCCGCAGCTTCCCAGGAAGACACCGGGTAGGGGCTTTCTGAGTCGGCCCCGAGTACCTGAAATTTCTCGTCAACTTGGTCTAGCTTTTGGAGAATCTTCGCCATCCGCCGCTGCTTGGTGCGGATCGTGTTGCGGACAATTTCCGTCGGGTGGGCGGTGAATACTAAGCGGATGTCTAACTGATCGATCAAGCGCTGGATTTGCTGGCTGGGTACGTTCAAGCGCAGTAGCATCGGGAACAGTTGGTGAAATGTTCCGGCGTCTTTGGCGATCGCCTCGCTGCTGTCTACCTTGCTCAGAGCTGTTTGGGCCGGGCCTTCCCTGTGCCGCGGGCGATCGGGCGCATCCGTTGCTTGTCCCGGCAGCTTAGCAAACATCCGCCCGCCAGCATCGTTACTGCCAGTGTAAGCTAGCTGTTGGTCTCGTTGTTCGTAGTGCTGTTCGACAATGTTGATTAACTGAAAATATAGTGCAAAAGCACGAGCGGCGCGGATGGCGGCGTTGAGATCGAGCTTTTCGATTAGCTGTAGGACATTCGACTCGCGAAAGTGAGTGGCTTGTCCCTCGGCCGAATTGACCGATCGCATTTGTTGGAGCAAATCCACCAATTCCTGCCCGCACTCCTGTCGCAGCACCGATTCCCACAAGTCCTCTACTACTTTGAGGCGATTGCGTAGAAACAGGTCTGATTTTGAGTAAGGGGCAGAATGGGGAATAGATGGTGTATCAATAGCCTGTTCTGAAGACTGGAGGACTGAACTCATCGGGCTGTTCCTCAAATAGCTGCGGGTGTCTAGAAAATTGTATTGTTTAGTTTCACCTAAAACATTTTTATTTGCAGTCAAATTTGAGACATCTGATACAATTTGCGATTTGTGCTTGCGGATGACTCATGACGATCGTGCTTTGGAGCTCGGGGTCTCCCTTTCCTGGTGTTTTAAACTTCCCCGACCTGCTTGCGCGATCGGTCGGGGATTTCAGTAGCCCTAGAACGTGTTGCTCCAATGAGCAAGCAAGTCCTGAGCCTCCAGGCTGGTCTAAAAGCAGCCCCAATACAGAAATATTCTTAGCTCCATTCTCATCAGCATCACCAACCCAGCCACAATGACCACACCTAAACTTCTTGCCACTTCTGTATGATTCACCTCTAACGGGGTGAATATGCAGGCATTTGTGGCAGGTTTGGGATGTGTACCTTGGGTCAACAAATACCAGATTTACGCCAAACTTTACTGCCTTATAACAAAGGAATTGGCGAAGCTGAAAAAACGCCCAACTGTTGCTTCTGCGTCTCTCTGTTTTAGAACGTGGCTGTTGGTTGGTGCGTTCTCTGATACCCGTCAAATCCTCCAACGCAATAGTTTGCGCTTGTTTTTTGGCGTGCTGAATGAGTCGGTAGCTAACGGTATGGTTAACCTGTGCCTGAAATCTTCGTTCTCGTCCACTCAACCGTTGCAGAAGCTGCCGACATCTACGCCGACTACTTCTTGTGCCTTTGGACGCTTTTTTCTGCAACGAAGCCCTGACACGGCTATATCTGTCACGAATTTCGGTTATCGCCGTTCCACTAAACTTCTCGGATTCAGAGGTAACGGCTATATCGGTTCTGCCCAAATCAACACCCAAAACCCTATCAGTTTTCTCAGGGTTTGGTGGCTCAGATTCAAGCTGAATTTGCAGGTAATAAGTGTTATCTTTGCGCTTTACCAACACTGCCGACTTAGGATTTCTTCCTGTTAACAAATGACGCTGATAGTTGCCAATGTGCAAAGGGAATTTCTCTCTTTGCTTGAGCATCGTCAAACTAGCTGTCCAGTCTTTCTCCCTAAAAGTGAAAGTCCGAGCGTCATAAGTGGCACTGGTAGCTGCAAACCCTTTCACAGGTCTATCTTTTTGTTTGGCAGTCTTGCGATTGGCGCAAACCCTACGAATGGCATGGATAGTCATCTGAGCCGATAGACCAGAGTATTCCCGTGCTTCCTTGTAAATTAAGGATTGCACGGCTATCTGATTGGTCAGCTTTCGGTCAGTGTTTTTGTTCACGTACTCACAGCAGTTCGCAAAAGCACGAAGCACCGCATCAAGTTTTTCAACCTGATGTTGCAACACTTCGAGTTTACAACTAACCGTCAGGACTTGAGACATTTTCAATAAGTGAAGATTATGGAGCTAGTGTACCATGAGATTGCTAAAACTGCGGGCATCAAACCCCCATTTTTAGCCGCTATCCCTCCCCGCCCTATTGACGCTCATCCTTAGCCCTTGGGCTGCGGAAATCGCGTCAATTGAGGGCGGGGATTCCCGCGATTATATTGAAACTAATCTTGCGGTGCGAAGGAACTGATGGAGAAGCTGGAAGCAATGACAAATTGTAACAGCACGGATTCTATCGGCTGTCAAGCTTTTTGGTCAAAAAATTTAGCGTTGAACTGGCCTTGAGATTGCTACTCCTGTGACTGGGGAAAGTTGAGTACCGGGAGGCGCGAACCCCGAAAGACTTCTTCGCTTTCAATGCCGATCGAACTCACAAACTCAGCAGCAGCTTTGGCAGCCAGCAACCCGCCCAGCATGGGTAAGGCGGCTAAGCTCAATAAAATATCTGAGGGAATTGGCAATTTAGGATTGTTGGGGGTTTGAGTTTTGGGCAAGTCTTGGTTTTCCGACGGCATAGATCCCTCCTGTGTTATTCAGTATCCCCAGTTTACAGCAGAAGGAAGGAGGAAGAATAGCAAGGGTTTCAGCAATTAAGAACGTCCTAATCTTTGGGGGCGGTTGCTAAACAGGGGAAATAATTATCTTTACTCCTGAATTCTGACTTCGCTTAACTGGGTCTAATTGTGCGAAAATACATTCGAGGTATTGGTCAAAACAGTATTGCCCAACGGAGCGCAGCCGAGGGGATACACAGCTCGCCAGTAAGCCGAGCAACAGTTAAACCGGATGCAAGGGTTAGGCTCGGTAAATAAAATAATTGTATGTAAAACCTGTAAACTGTGCTATCTGTAGAAAACAAAACCAGCCTTGACGAAATTTAAAGTCCCATGTTGAATGCGAACGGGAGTATATTGGCAGACAATCGATCGCCCGCATCGCAGTGGGCGCAAAAAGCTTTGGGACTGCCCGAGGTGCAGGTACAAGCGCGTTTGCGCGGAAATCACCTGCATATTTTGTGCGAAGCGCAATTGTGTCCGTCTCAGGAATTGGTGACGGCGAGATTTAAAAGCGCGATCGAACAAACTGATTTAACGCGACTCCTGCCCGATCGAACTAAAATCTACCAGTTGTTTCTGTGCGGCCGCAAACTCGGTTCCCGACAAAACGACTGGACTGTCCGGCTCGATTGCAGTGGCAAACAGCGACAGCCACAGCCACAGCCACAGCGACGGGAACCGGAACCGGAACCAAAAGTTTCCGAAGTGCCACCACTAGCGAGTCCCCCCGACAGCGAACCGCCAACAAGTCGTAAAAAAGGCGGACTCTTCGACAGATTCAAAAATGAAAACCGCAACCTCAAACTAAAAGCAGCACAGGTAGAAACCCCGGCACCAATGCCTCAGGTGCGGGAAGAAATGGATTTTGATACTGAAAGTTTCCCCACGGCCTCCCGGATTGAATATCCAGAAGTTTTTGAAACTTCCCCAGTGACGATCGACACTTCGGCAACTCGGGAAACTTTCAGTCCCCCGGTTTCTGCGCCAGCACCGCAAACATCCACGCAGCAGCAGGCGAGTCGCGGCGCGGTGGCTTTGATTCAATCCCCCGAAACAGGCTCCGGTGACAGTGATGGCGGCGGCACTTTGACCGTTTCGGCGGAAACTTTGGCGCGGCGGGGCTATCCAGATGCGATCGCCAGCTATCTCAGCGAAATCCTCGGGCCGATGGGTGTTTCGGTGAAAGTCAGCATTCGCGAAAAAGAAGTCAAAAGCAGCCGGGAAACCCAGCACCCAAATGCGCCAGAACTTCTCAAGTCCAAGGAACGGCGGCTGTTAGTGCTGTGCGAGTCAGCTTACAGCCCCGAACCCTCCTTGCTAGCAGAACCGATCGCCGCTAGGCTGCGGAAACTGCAACTAGAGGACTTCCGGGAAGCTGCGATCGGCAGCCAAGTTGCAGGCGAATCGAAGCCGGACTGGGTGCTGCGAGTCGATTTGACGCCACCGGACACAATCCTCAAGGAATGGGCCCGCTGGGGAGACGTACAGTCGATCGCCAAACTGCTCAACCAACACTTGGCGACATCAACAGTCGAAGTGCGAGCCACCCTCAAAGAAGCAACTCTGCACCTGTTTTGCAGCAAAACAGTCACAAAAGGACAAAAACCCAAACGACAAGAATACCCTGACAAACAGCAAACCACCGATGCGATCGCCCCTTTGTTAGCATCCTTCGCGCCCCAAGGCATCCGCGCAGCTACCCTCTACGGCGTAGAACCGGCCAGCGACAGCACAACCGAGCCGGAGTCGCCGGTGTGGATTGACTGGATAGACTTACCAGCAGCCCACCACCCCGACTTAGCTCCAAACCCGAGGATATTGGCAGCCGAGGGCGACCAATTAGCCTTGACTTTCTTGCTCAACAGGTTTCTCAATCCCAATCTCAACCGCAAGCTGGAAACCGGAGGGATTCGGGCTGTGGCGCTGCACAAAGCCAACGTGCTGCACGTCATGACTGAAGCTCTGAGTTGCCCTGCTCAGTCGAAGGTAGGCCCGCCGGTGGCTAAATTCTTGCGGCAGTTACAAATTCCGGGAGTGGCTCTTGTGCGAGTCTACGGGCGCCGCGCCGGTCAGAAAATGCCCCTGTGGCGCTACGGTATCGATCTCAAAATGGCGGTTGACGGGGAATTAGCACCAACAACCGCATCGGCTCCCTCGCAACAGGCTGTCTTGTCTAAGGAAGCGGTGCCGGAGTTTGCGCCGTCGGTGGCAGATGGGAGTTTTTCTGCTCTGGGCGATAATTTGGTGTTCGATGCTCCCGCACCGGACTCCTCGCGGCCGCGCTTCAAAATTAGACTCCCCGGTTACCAGTTGGGCGAGCAGTTGGTTCAAGCTGTGGTGCAGCCGCTTGTTGCTTCGGGTTTGTTTGTTCCCAACGACGCTTTGTCGATGAATGCTGCTGCGCCGGGAGGCGTGAGAGCCGATCGCGCGGCGGGAATGGCTTTGATTTGGGCGATCGCCGGCTGTCTGATCACCTTCAATACCGATTGGTTGCTGGGTCTATTTCTTAAATCTGCGACGGTTAGTCAAGCTCCTAGAGCCTCCGAAGTTTGCAACGGCCCAAATTGTCAAAATTCATCCCCCAAGCCTCAGAGCGACGTTCAAGCCTCTCTCACGAATCCGGATTCTCCCTCTCCCTCTGGCTCTTCAGTCCCGATTCCCGAGTCTCAAGAAGTGAATTTGCCTCAAATTCCTTTACAAGCATCGCCGTCCGCGAGTGAAGAAAAGGCTTTCAACGGTTCTGGGTTTACGAAACCGGGAAATACTAGCGTTCCTGTAGCTGATGTTTCGGCTGCTCCGGTGTTTCCGACTTTGAGGAGCGAGCAGCTTGACGAGCAGATTGCGCGCTACCAAGAGTACATCCGCCAGCACAAAAAACCGCCGGATATTTTAATTGTCGGGAGTTCTAGGGCGCTGCGGGGTATCGACCCGGCGGTGTTGGAAACGGCTTTGGCTGCTGGAGGCTATCCGGGGCTGAAGGCTTACAATTTTGGGGTGAACGGAGCTACTCTGCAAGTGGTAGATTCGATCGTCCGCCGGATTTTGCCACCGCAACAATTGCCGAAATTACTGGTTTTGGCGGACGGGGCGAGGGCTCTCAACAGCGGGCGGCCGGATTTGACTTTTAGTGCGATCGCCTCTTCCGAAGGTTACAGACAATTGGCTCGGGGTAGTTTTCTGATCCGCACCAATCCATTAGAATCCCCAACATCTAAGGAAACTGCCAAAAATCCGATCGCGACTGCTGGTGAATTGGTGCACAATTTGGAACAAAGTCAAGCGAATGTTCAACAATTTCTGAGTCAAAAGTTGGTGGATAGTTCTGCAACTTACAAAAAGCGCGATCGGCTGAAAGGGTTTTTGCGATCGATCGCGAATCCAGCAGCCCCTGTTGTCACCGAAAGCCCCCAAACCGCAGCCGACGACGATAAACAAACCACTGAAAACGCCCAGCTAACTGCTGCGGGTAAAGCACCCAGCGAGTTTCAACCAAACGGCTTTTTGCCGATCGACATCCGCTTCAATCCCGATACTTACTTTCAGAAACACGCCAAAGTATCTGGATATTACGACACCGACTATCAAGATTTTAAATTGACAGGGGAACAAACTGTAGCGCTCAAAAACATGATCGAATTTACCAAAGTTCGCAACATCAATCTCGTGTTTGTCAATATGCCTCTGACTGCCGATTATTTAGATCCGGTGCGGACAGGTTACGAACAAGAATTCCGGCAATATATGCAACAATTAGCAGCTCAAACCGGACTAATTTTCCGAGATAATAGTTTATTGTTGCCCCAAGCACGGGAATCTTTTTCTGACCCCAGTCACCTCAACCGTTACGGTGCTGTTGCAGTTTCCAAGCGCTTGGCTCAAGATCCGATGATTCCCTGGCCTGTGAAGAAGTAGAGAGGGGGAGAGGGGGAGAGGGAAGAGGGGGAGATTGGGAGAGGGGGAGATTGGGAGAGGGGGAGATTGGGAGAGGGGGAGATTGGGAGAAGTTGTAAGCTAGTGGGTATCTAGATTGTCTGTTATGTTCGATGGAGATAGCGGGGAAAATACTCCTAGACGCACGCAGATTTCAGAAACCGGGTTTCTACGAAGATTTCTCGTGACTCGTCGTAAAATCTCGTATAAACCCGGTTTCTAGCCCCCACGGCAGATTTCAGAAACGACTCGTCGTAAAATCTCGTATAAACCCGGTTTCTAGCCCCCACGGCAGATTTCAGAAACCGGGTTTCTACGAATGTTTCTCATTACTAAACGCAAAAATCTCAGAGAAACCCGGTTTCTAGTCACCACCCTCGTCAAGGATAAAACTATCGCTAGCTGTTGTTAGAATTTAAAGGATTTAAATCTTATTGTAAAGGCGGGTTCAGCAATATTAATGATTGTTATTTCAATCGTTAATCCTGGGATGCGACTATCTCAAAACACTTCTTTCCTGCAACTGGACACTGAACATGAAAAGATTAATTTTTTCGGAAGTTAGCAGAAACAAACTGATGAAAAATCCCCGCAAAAATCTGCCTGTAATATTTTTTATATTATCTCTAGCATTTTTCCTGTTTAGTTTGTATAAAGGTTTATTTTTACCTTTTGCTTTATCAACTCCGCCGCCCAGCAGCGAACAACAACCTTTGCAACCCTTCGAGCAAGTTGTCAAAGACGCGCAAAAGTTTGAAGGACTGTTTACCCTTTACCGCAATCTGGCAACTAATAAAGTTTATCTAGAAATTAAACCGCAGCAACTGGATAAAAAGTTTCTGTGTTTCGTCACATTGGCATCAGGTTTAGGGGAAGGGGGAATTTTGAGCGGATTGCCGATCGGCGATTTCTTGTTTCAACTGCGGCGAGTCCAAAATAACGTCGAGTTTGTCATACCGAATATCTATTTTCGCACTCGTCCGGGCGACCCGCAAGCGGGTTCGGTGGAAAGGGCATTTAGCGAGTCGATTCTCTATTCTTTACCACTCAAAAGCCTTCATCCGCAAAGGCAAACTCTGCTGATAGACTTAGGCGATTTGCTGATGAGCGAAAAGCGCGACTTACCGGGGGTTAAAGCGATTTTGCCGGCGATTTTGGGTGCTGCTTACTCGATCGATGAAGACAAATCTTATTTTAAAGATGTGAAAGCGTTTCCGCTGAATGTAGAAATTGCTTCTATTTACGGTTTTTCCAGCGATAATGACAGTGCAGTTAACTATTTACCTTCGATTCCTGACAGTCGGGCTTTTAACCTCCGCATTCACTACAGTTTCTCGGAAGTGCCTCTCAATAACGGCTACCGCCCCAGACTTGCAGACGAGCGAGTCGGCTATTTTCTGACAGCATATAAAGACTTTTCTGACAAGAGCAGTCGGGAGCCTTTTGTGCGCTACATCAATCGCTGGCATTTGCAAAAGCAAATCCCGACGGCGCCGATGTCGCCTCCGGTGCAGCCGATCGTCTTTTGGATTGAAAATAATGTCCCTCTAGAATACCGCAATGCAATTCGCGATGGCATTTTGGAGTGGAACAAATCTTTTGAAAAAGCAGGTTTTACAGAGGCAATTCAGGTCAAACAAATGCCGGACAATGCTAAATGGGATCCGGCTGATGTCCGCTACAATACTATTAGGTGGTCGAGTTCTTTTGAGTCAGATTTTGCCGGACTCGGGCCGTCTCGCACTAACCCGCTAACCGGGGAAATCTTGGATGCTGATATTTTGTTGGATGCTAATATTGTCCGGCTAATCAAACAGGGATATCGGTCTTTGGTAGAACAAAATCGATCGCTAGCAAAGAGTTTTCAAGGCCGAAACGGCTCTAATACCAATCCCTGTCAGTTCGGGATGTATTCTCGCTATTTGCCGATGCTCGAAAATGCAGATTTAGGCAAAAGCAGCGGGGAGAATTCTCCGGGTGGAATTGTTGATGATTTGCCCACTTTGGTGGAAAGATATCAAGAACAAAAGCGATCGCCCTTATCGCGGTTGATGCTGAGTTCGGATATGTGTTTTGGGTTGGAATCGAGCCGGCAATTTGCGATCGGAGCAATGTCGATGTCTCTGCTGGACAATGCAGCGCCTAGCAGTCCGGTGCTGGAGAATTATGTTAATGATTATATCCGAAATTTGACTGCACACGAAGTCGGTCACACTCTTGGTTTGAGGCACAATTTTCACGGCAGTACAATGCTGCAACCGGAGGATTTGAACAATACTCAGGTAGCTCGCGCCCAAGGTATGGTGGCGTCGGTGATGGATTACCTGCCGATTAATTTGGCACCGCAGGGAACTGTACAGGGCGATTATTATCCGACGATTGTAGGGCCTTATGACGATTGGGCGATCGAGTACGGTTACAAAGTTCTTGGTGGCGCCAACCCCAACAGCGACTTACCAGCGCTGCAACAAATTGCCAGTCGCGCGGGGGAACCGCAATTAGCTTATGCGCCGGATGAGGATACTGTTGACAATCTCGATCCCGCTGCAAATGCCTTCGATCTCAGTAACAATATGCTGAGGTACTCGCAATGGCAATTGGATAATGCTAAGGCAATGTGGAAGCGTTTAGAAAAGCGAATTCCGGTTGGGGAAGACGGTTATAACGAACTGCGGGTGATGTTTGATTCGGTGTTCGGGTATTATTTTCAGCAGGTGATGAATGCTACTTTGTACGTCGGCGGACAGTCGTTTAGTCGGATTCGCCCGGGAGATGCGAAGGGAAAATTGCCGTTTGTGCCGATCGAGCTTTCACAACAACGAGAAGCTTTGGCTACACTGGACAAGTACGTATTTGCAAGCGATGCGTTTAGTTTTGCGCCGGATTTGCTAAATAAATTAGCGCCTGCGCGCTGGGAGCACTGGGGAAGTCCGGCTTTGGTGTTTCCTCTAGATTACCCGATCGGCGATCGAATTACTTTTATGCAGCGATTTGTGCTGCGAGTGTTGCTATCTCCAGTGCGGCTGGCGAGACTGCGGGATGCGGAGTTAAAATCTGCGCCGGAAAGCGCTTTGAAATTACCAGAATTGTTCGATACTTTGCAAAACGATATTTGGAAAGAGGTTTTGCAGCCGTCCAAGAAGATGCAAATTTCGACTTTTCGGCGATCGTTACAGCGAGAACATTTGGCGATTTTAATCGGAATGGTGCTGCGAAAAACCAGTACACCTGAGGATGCGCGGAGTTTGGCTTGGTACGAATTGCGGCAGTTGCGGGAGGGTTTGAGCAAGAGTATTCGGAATTTGGATCGGAGTGCGGATGCTTATACGCGGGCTCATTTGGAGGAAACGCGCGATCGAATTTCTAAGGTTTTGAACGCACAGATTCAGTCAAATTAATATGGGTGTCCAGAAACCGGGTTCGGATATTAGTATTTTTTTGGCAATACAAAGTATCCTACAAATAATTTGCAAATGCTAAACTTCTGTCATTGCAATGATTTGAGCGATCGTTAATACCAATTGAGGAAAAGTTGGAGAAACAATAGTGGCTTCTCCTTGATATCGCAGCGCCTGATATTCACCATCAATTAAGCGGTTGATAGTCACCGTAGACTGTTTTGGAGAGCCAATATACTGAACGCCTCCCAACCCTGCATAATCAACAATCCAATACTCCAGGATTCCTAAAGTTTCATACTCATTCAATTTGATGCGGTAATCATCCCGCCAATTCGTACTAACAACTTCGATCGCCAAGGGAGGTGGAATATAAGCCGCAGCAGAGGCAGAACTTTGACGCATTCTGACCCATTCTTCCTTGGCAAATACCACAATGTCGGCTTTACGACTCGATTCACTTTCGCCAGGGGGAGCGTTCAATCTGACTTGTTTATTTTGTCGAGGAACGTAGGGAAGGTTCAAGGATTGGCAATGATCCACCAAGAGACGACATAAACCATCGACGACATCCTCATGTTTGGCTGTGGGTTCACTCAGGGGCATGGCAACTCCATTGACTAGCTCGAATGACCTGCCGGAACCGTCATCCCAGTTGAGAAATTCCTCGAAGGAAAGGTTTTTTTCGGCGATCGCAATCATTGATATTAACCTGTTGGGTAGGTTGGCTCTCTGTTCTCTAACGGTCAGCTAATTGTTGCTTTAAATCGCGGATAGCAGCGCTGGTGTTACGTTGGTAAGCAATTTCGACGCAGCGGGCGATCGCACTTTGTAGATCGAAGTCTGGAAAATAGATGCTTTGGGTTTGAACTTGATAGTTTGCACCTTGCAGCCGATAAATTAAGAGTTGTTGTTTCTTATATAGCCAGATTTCAGGAACCCGATAGGGAAGATAATCTTGCACATCGGAATAACTGGTGACATCAATTTCGATGACCAAATCTGGCGGCGGATCGTTTTGCCAGTCAATCCGCTTTTTGCCACAAACGGCTTGCCAGTTGTTAATATAAAAGCAATAATCTGGTTCAATTCCGCTTTCTTCTGGCACTGTCATGGTGATAGGAGTAAACGCATCGTATTCCCGCCCATCGCGATCGAGAATGGCTTTTACAATATCAGCAATCAAGTTGGCATCTTTTCCGTGTACGGGTAAAGGTGACATTAGCAACACTTCTCCATTGCGATACTTTAGGCGCGGAATTGAGCCATCTCCACGGCGATCGCACAAACTCTGATATTCTTGCCAAGTTGCAGGTAAGCGCACTACAGAACCCGCAGGCAATTGAATTTTTTCTGGTGAGACGAGGGCGAACATAGTCTAAGCTTCCTTTTGCAGCCATTGATTTTAATCATAACAAGACTCGTGTGGGCGATCGCTCCTGCTTTTTAGTCGAAATTTGCGCTACAATAATAACTTCATCTGCCATAGAAGTTGGGCGAGGGTAGCTAGATGGTTAGCTGGATTCTAGAAGATGGTGTATTTGGCTGCTCTATGGCTCCACTTGCAACGGAGATTCGCAAGCAAGGACACAATGTTAAGATTGTTGACTATACCAGAGGCATAACAGACTATCAACGCTTCTTTCCCCAAACAGAGTGTGTCATATTCTATGGGTCACTCTATATAGCTGAACAGATTCTCAGTTGGGATTTGTCTTGGACACCAGGAATTATCGGGACTATTGAACATTATCATTGCACAGCCTATTATCCTCATCTTAAACCTTGGCTGTTGAATGCAGGGGGTTATATTTTGCCACTATCAGAGTTGTCTTCCTCTGTGGTTGAAAACCCTAAATTACTTTTCAATCTTGAGAAGAGCAAACGTTTGTTTATCCGTCCCAACAGTCCACTTAAACCTTTTGCAGGTAGTCTGTATTCTCCTAGAGAAGTGACGGACTTAGACAGTTTTATGAAACGCCATTACCTCGAAGATCCGAACATTTTGGTGGTGGTTGCACCGGAACAGTCCATTGAAGCAGAATGGCGAGTGATTATTGCCCAAGGGCAAATCTTGTGTGCTTCTCAATATCGGCAGATTGAGAAACCTTACTATCAATCCGGAATGCCTGAGATTGTGCGGCAAGTAGCCGAAGCGGTGGCACAACAACAATGGCAGCCTGACCCAATTTGGGTTCTAGATCTCTGTTGTTCTGGTAATTTGGCTTACGTTCTAGAGATTAATTTTCTATCGTGTTCAGCCTTGTATGAGTGTGATTTGAGCTTAGTTGTGAGAGAAGCATCAGAGGCTGCCTGGAAGCGGTGGGTCCTGAAGCAGCAAGGGATATAATATTTTACACCTGGCGATCGAACGTCAAGATTACCCGTTGCTCAATCGCCCCAAACTCACACCACGATATAATTCTGCGATCGCAATTTCCAGCTAAATACTCTGTAAAGTATTATTTGTAGGTTAGGCGTAGACAGGAAGTGGCTCATAAACAAGTTGCATGAGTTTTTCTGAGGGAACAGTTTCCATTGCATAGGTATTACCTTGAGCATCGGCAAAATCTACTAGATAAGCGCGATCGTCAAAGCTCATCAGAATAGTGCCAACTTGTCCGGGCCGGAGCAAAATTGGCCCAGAGGTTTCTTTGTGGATTGCCTGAATTTCTTCGGTCAAGGCAACAACATCATACTCGTGTAACGTCATCATAGTATCCTCACTTATTAAGCTGACAATATTACCGTGCCACCTCGATAAGTCGATTTATTTGCCCGCCCGGCCATGTATCGATCGAAAGTTGTGTAATCTCCAGCTTTGTAGTCAGCACGGGCAGCTTCTATTTCAGCAATGTCTTCGGGAGAATCGTCCTCTTCTTTGAGGAATTCCACCGCAAAAGCAAACACTGCCTGGATAGATTCAGGATTAAGCGTTGGGTAGTTTTCTAGAACTTGTTGCTGCGTCCAACCTTCTGAAAACAACCCTAGAATAAACTCCACGGATATTCGTGTTCCCTTAATTACAGGTTTGCCCAGCAGAATTTTAGGATTTGAATTAATGTATGCTTTCCAGTTCATAGCTAGTTTGCCTCTATGGAGTTTTCATCTATTTTGAAACCTTTGTCTCTAGCTTACTTCATTTATCGCCCCAAACTCACACCGCGATATAATTCTGCGATCGCAACTTCAAGCTCAATACTCTGTAACATCACGATATCGCCCGCACCATAAACCACCGTTTCCCAACGTTCCCCAGCCCCATCTTTCACTCGACGGCGACACTCTACTCGCATCTCATCCTGCGCGATTAAAACATACTCTTCCAACGATTCCAACAGTCGATAATCCTCAAACTTATCAGTGCGATCGAATTTTCCCGTCGAAGGAGACAGCACCTCAGCAATCAACTTAGGATAGCGCTTCACATAGCGATCGCTCCGATCGCGCGGATCGCACGTCACAAAGGCATCGGGATAATAGAAAAACTCATCCGCATAATTCACCTTCACATCACCGGAAAAAAACTGACATTCCCCATCACGCAGGTGAAAATTAATAGCCGTTAAAAAATTAATCGCGAGACGGCTATGATCGTCGCTACCACCCGCCATTGCGTAGACTAAACCGCGCCGATATTCATGGCGGACTGTATTGTCATGTTCCAGGGAAAGGTACTCTTCGGGGCTAAATCCAGAGGGGATGGCAATCATAGTATTGCAGGCAAATTTAATAGCTTAATTGTAGCGATTTTCGAGCGTTCTTTTTTTACCGCAGATCAAAGCAAATTAACGCTGATGAACGCGGAGGGGAGAATGACTACCGCCATTTTACCATAAAGAAAACCCGCAAGGTGCGGGCTTCATTTTGATAATTGCAATTTAACTTATTACTACATCACCACGGCACTAATTAAAGTGTGCACATTGTGGACAACAGCAGTAGTAAAGTTGTGAGTCGCAGGCAAACTATCAACCACGATTCCAGCGCACAATAGCATCAGATACAGAATAGAGTATTTAAAGAGCGATCGCGCAACCTTCTTATCTTCTGGAGTCTGCAACAGCAACCAAGCCTTTTGGGCAAAAATCGCACCGAGGAAAATCGCAGTACCGGCATACACTGGCCCCGCTAAATTCAACGGATACACCAGCAGCAAAGTTGCAGGAAGCATCAATAACGTGTAAATCCAAATTTGGCGCGCTGTCTCTTCGTCGCCCTCAATTACTGGCAACATCGGTACCCCTACTCCCTCGTATTCGTCGCGAATCATCATTGCTAATGCCCAAAAATGCGGCGGTGTCCACAGGAAGATAATCCCAAACAGCAGCCACGCACCCCAACTCAAATCTCCCGTCACCGCAGCCCACCCAACTAGCGGGGGAATCGCCCCTGCTGCACCCCCGATGACGATGTTTTGGACGCTGTGGCGCTTCAGCCAGTGAGTGTAAATTAGGACGTAGAAAACGATGCCCGACATTGCTAGCAAGGCTGCTAATAAGTTGGCGACAACTGTCAGTAATGTAAAGGAGATTGTCGCTAGGGCGATCGCAAATATCAAAGCATCCCGTTTCTTGACACGCCCGGAAGGAATCGGCCGCCATCGCGTGCGCTCCATGATATAGTCAATGTCGCTGTCGTAGACGCAATTAATCGTATTCGCCGACGCGGAAGCTAAAGCGCCTCCGGTAATAGTTGATACCAGTAATAGCGGATCGACTTCTCCTTTGGCGGCCATCCACATTCCGGCTGATGTGGTGATTAGCAGCAGTAAAATAATTCTCGGTTTTGTAAGTTGGTAGTAACTTTTCACCACTTGCGAAAAGTTTTCGTGGAGGCGAGGGCTATTGTTTGTAAGAACTTCTTGCATCGGTTATTAATTGTTAGTTGTTACTTGTTAGTTGTCAGTTGTCATTGCTTCGTAGATACAAGGGGCGGGTTTACAAGAGATATTTGTTGTAGGTGAAAAGATTGATAAACCCGCCCCCACCGAGGGATAAATCAGGCACCTGTTGCTCAAGGAATAGATAAATCTGCCTTGTCTATCATGTCCGGTTGATTCATGCTTGTATGGGCGGGGCGGGTTTATGAAACTGTTGGCTTTTATCGAGAATAATGGTGAACCCGCCCCTACAAGATTTTGCATCATAGAACAACGATGCTACCGGACACGATCTGACTTTCAAGCTGATAAAACCCGATCGCGCCACGACAAAACACTAAAAGCTAGCAGGGTTCCCAGCAATGCTGCGCCGACTGCTTGGTGGGCGACTGTCAGCGGTTCTACCTGAAGGTGCAGCCGGAAAGTTGCCAATCCCAAAACTAATTGAGCAATCAGACAAAGACTCGCTAAATTCCCTAATTTTCGCAAGTTTGAATGGAGTGCTGGTTGCCGCCAAGCCATGACTGCTACTGCTAAAGTTGCTGCGGTAGCTGGTACGATGCCGGCGATGTGGCTGTTCATTACCGAACACAATTCTGAGGAACCAAAACATTGATGCAGCGCCCATCTAGAGCCGACTAATGCTCCTAGCAGACTTTGGAGATAAACTAGCAGTGCTGCGATCGAACTTACCCATGCTAATTTGCCTGTATTGCCTGTAGCTTCGTAAGGAGTCAGCATAAAACCGATCGCTAGCAGGGCGCAAAAAAACAGTAAAGCCGTTCCCAAGTGAGCGGTAACGATGTCAAATCGCAGCAGTTGCGTCACGGTGAGGCCGCCCAATATGCCTTGAAAAACTATTAAAAATACTGCGCCGGCGCTGGCGAGGGGCAGCCAAGTCGGCAGGCGGCTGCGGTAGAAGACAGAAAGTGCTAAAAGGGCGATCGCACTTAAGCCAATTGCTGCTGCATCCAAACGGTGAAACCACTCCAGAAATACCTGCAAATTCATTTGCGCTGCGGGTATTAATTGACCGTAGCACAGCGGCCAGTCCGGGCAAGCGAGCCCCGCATTCATCACGCGCGTGGCGCTGCCTACAGCCATTAACAGCCAGGTTGCGATCGCAATTTTCCACACTAGGCCGCGGATAATATCTTTTGGCTGCCACTGCACTCCTGCTGCTGCGTTTGGCCCCTTTAAAACTGAGTTTGCCATGAACTTTACCTTAGCCTTTGTTATCGATCGAGCTTAATTAAATATTGCGGTTTTGCTTGGGCTGAGCTTAGCCGAGCTTAACACTCTTTTTCTCTAAGAAACCGTCATCTTTACTACCTTAGCGACACTTTTATGCAATTAGTTTGTCTTTAGATTTTTTTCAACTTTCCTGTTTATATTACAAAAGATTTCAGGATTTTTGCTAAACTTCAAAAAACTTTAATCTTTCAGCACCATCCGTGATGGTTGACAACTCCCGCACTGTCGGGTTTTTGTTAAAAAATAAAGATATAATTAAGAAATAGCTTGTTAATAAAAAAGTGTGATATCCAGCATTCAAAAGTGTTTAGCTCCTCACACTTTTTGAAAGTCACAGTGGATACAGCAGAAAACCCTCAGCCTGGTTTTTGGTATTTTTCGATGGATTCTGGTTAAATAATCATAGCCGTTGGCGATCGCACGGACAAGGCCTCATCATCTTAGTTTTTTTACTATTTCGGCTGGCTGCAACCTATGTATTTTCGTCCATCAAACCGCGTTGCTCGGTACCCGTGCCTCTATGACTATCTAAGATTATTAAAAAAATGTCAAAATATAATTAGATTGGTTTTTCTGCCTCCTGCCTCTTCCCTCTTCCTTCCCTCTTCCTTCTTTTTACCCGATCGCGTAACCGTTATAGCCGTTATAGCCTTCTTCCCTCTTCCCTCTTCCTTCTTCCTGATGACTAATAACGTTCGCGAGCGGGGACGCTCGCACTAATAACGTTCGCGAGCGGGGACGCTCGCACTAATAACGTTCGCGAGCGGGGACGCTCGCACTAATCGAGCGGGGACGCTCGCACTAATAACGTTCGCGAGCGGGGACGCTCGCACTAATAACGTTCGCGAGCGGGGACGCTCGCACTAATGACTGAATCTAAAACTTAAAATCTAAAATTGTGCAGCCATGTCCCAAAAAAACGAAACCGCTGTTTTGGTATTATCACTCCTAATTACGATCGGGCTAGCCGGTGCAGGTATTTGGTGGCTGACAAGCCGCGGCGGCATTCCTGGAGGTTTATCACCCGAAAATCAGACGTTTTCTAAGCCCCCGACGGGGAATTCATCGCAGTCAGAGCAGCAAATTCAGCAGCGTCTGAGTGCCGGAAAAAAACTGTTAATTTCTGAAAAAGCAACAACAACTAAAGAATCAGCAGTAGAGGCGATCGCATCTGGCAACTACAACGCGGCTATTTCAGACTTACAAGCTTCACTGCAAACCAATCGCAACGATCCCGAAGCACTAATTTACCTCAACAACGCCCGTATCGGCAATCAAAAATCCTACACAATTGCCGCAGCGGTTCCCATTGGCACCGATATCAATGCTGCTCAAGAAATTTTGCGGGGAGTCGCTCAAGCTCAAAATGAAATCAACCAAAAGGGCGGCATTAACGGGACTCCCTTAAAAGTGCTAATTGCTAACGACGACAACAACCCAGAGATTGCCTCGCAAATTGCCAGTGCGATCGCCAATAACTCAGAAATTTTAGGAGTAATCGGGCATTTTGGTTCGGACACCACCCTAGCAGCGAGCAAGATTTACCAGCAAAATCAATTAGTAGCAATTTCTCCGACAAGTACCTCTGTGCAGCTTTCAGGAGTTGGCAGCAATATATTTCGGACAGTGCCGAGCGATCGATTTGCGGCGAATGCTCTTTCCCGCTATATGCTGACAAAATTGCCAAAGCAAAAAGTTGCTATATTTTTTAATTCTGCCAGCAGTTACAGCAAATCTTTAAAAGATGAATTTACTACTGCTGTTTACGGAGATGGCGGACAAATCGTATCGGAATTTGACTTTGCTAAGGGGAATTTTAATGCTGCCGAAAGCGTTAAAAGTGCGATCGCCCAGGGAGCAGAAGTCATGATGTTAGCGTCCAATTCGGCGACTATCGACCAAGCTTTGCAAGTAGTGCAAGTCAACGCCAAACGGCTGCCATTACTAGCAGGAGACGGCGCTTATAGTGCTAAAACACTGCAAATTGGTGGCGCAGGAGCCACAGATATGGTGTTAGCAGTTCCTTGGCACATTCTCGCAGATCCGCAGTCAAACTTTCCCCAAACCTCGAAACAACTTTGGAATGCTGAAGTCAGTTGGCGCACAGCTTTAGCTTACGATGCGGCGATCGCGCTAATTGTCGGATTAGGGCGCAATCCGACTCGCACAGGCATTCAACAAGCTTTATCTGCGTCGGATTTTTCGGCAACAGGAGCATCGGGGCCGATTCGCTTTTTACCTTCGGGCGATCGCAATCGAGCAGTTCAATTAGTAATTGTTAAACCCGGAAATCGCACCAGTTACGGTTATGAATTTGTGCCGATATCTGGCTTATGAGCTCTTTGCCTTTTATGAACAGGCCGGAAAGCCTGTTTCATAATAAAAGAAACTGGGTTTTTTGGGTCTTACTTCAAAGAGGATTGACAACAAGAATACCTTTCCCGGGGCCTTCGTAAATTTCGACCCTAGATACTTTTCCAGTAGTATAAAATGTAACTCCGGCGAGCGAGCGAGATGGCATTGATTGCCAAACACCGTCTTCTGAAGACACCACATTAGTTATGAATCCATCCTCCCAGGTAATTGTAATTTGGGTGAGACTCTGCTTGACTGAGCAGCCGATTGTTTGTGCCTGTCGTTGATTTTGTCCGTAAAAACTACATACACCTTTATAATTTTTAGTGGAGCTACTTGTCTGGGCTTGAGCAACGATACCGAAAGTAGTGACAGATGCTAGGAGCAAATTTGTCACTAAAACCGCTTTATAAAACAAAGATGACTTGAGTTTCATAGGTTAGGAAAATTTTAGAAAAATAACTCAATACGGTTTACTTAAGATAGTCCGAAGAGAGGAACGAAGCAATCTTCGTATCTATTGTTCATAGGGTTTTACCCAGGGTGTTCTTAAGTCAACGGTATTGAAATATAACTAACTTTATGTTATCAAAACATTTATATTCTGTCAATCAATTTTGGCTGTGGAAAAATGATAGGGCGGATATCGGAATGCCGTTTTCAGACAATCGATCGGGGTAGGTACACGGCAGTGCCGTGTCCTGATTTAAGGTAATATTAATTCCGATGCTACCGGGTTTGATCGGAAATCTAAACTTGCGAAACTGCGATCGCCCTAACCGGCCTGTTTCTCTCAAAAATAGCCCTCGGCTTCAAAGCAATTCTCAACAACAGCCACAGCGAATGCCATTCTCCGGGCGTTTCCTGGCGCTTCCACTGGCCGGGGCGACAGTACAGCATTTCGATCAAACAGCGGTGTTGGCTCATGTTTAGGCGATCGAACGCAATTCGCACAGTCGGAAATTCCGCAACACTGCACCCTGCTGCATCCCGAAAATTCGACTCCAAGTGAGATTTCTCGCTAACCAACTCAATCTTAGCCACAGGAATCAAACATTTCTCTTCCATAATTTCCAGAGTCGCCGAGTCGCAATCAATCAAACAGTTGCCAAAACGAGCTTCGGTGTCCAACTCCATCACAGGCGGCGCTACGGATATCCTCGCTTTGACTGCTACGCTGCGAGCTATCGCTCTGATTTTACCCTGCGATAAACTTGTCTCAGCGGCATATTTGGGTAACATCTCTGCTGCGGTAAAACTCTGTTTGCTCCCTTTACCTTTGACCGCAAAACTCGGCCGTTCAGTCAGAGCAACTTCAGCGCCACTTTCTGAAATTACAGTAGTTATTCCCCAAAAACTTTGACCGCCCACATTCAACTGCACCACCCTGTGCAAATTGAACCATTCGTATATATCCGGCTTAGGAATATCCACCAAAATTAGCAGCGCAATTCCCAGCATCAGCAGGTTGTAAGCGCTCCAAATCCAGCCCGCACTCACACCTTTTAACGAATCAGCACTTGCTGATATTCCCTGCCAACTGCCCATATTTTTAACTAAATGAATGTTTAAATTATGGAACAAACCGAATGCTGTAGCTGCGAACAATAAAATCAAAGGCCATCCCAAATTCCAGTTAAAACTAAAGCGATCGGTCGCAATTCCTTTTGGCGTCACATTAAACCCTTTCTGAAAGGGATTGAGCATGGCACTCACCACCGTCACCGCCAAAGGAATACACTGGACGAACGAGTAAACATCTGATAGCAAAGCCGATCGCGATTTGCGGTTCAGCCAAGAAAACACAGTAACTTGCACCAAATAGTAAGGCAGGAAAAAGTAGACCAATTCCCGCGCATTTGTCCGCAAAGGAAGTACCCCAAGAAACGCATAAGCTAAAGGCATCAACAGAAACACAATCCTGCTTAAACTGGTAAACCAGTGCAGCAATCCTTCCAGGTGACACAGCCTTTGTACGAATCTGAGACCGCGAATCGTTAAAGGATTGGAATCAATAAAAAATGCCTGAAGGGTGCCTCGCGCCCAGCGCAATCTTTGAGTTAGATGGGCTTCTATATTTTCAGCCGCCAAACCAGCACTCAATTTTTCATCTAAGTAAACTAAACGATACCCGGTGGCTGACAACCGAATTCCGGTAAAATAATCTTCGCAGATTGAATTTGTGACAAAGCCTCCCACTGTTTGTAGCGCGCTGCGCCTCATTACAAAAGACGTGCCAGCACAAACTACGCTATCTGCACTATCTTTGATGATTTCAATTTGCCTGTAAAATACTTCTTCTTCTGGCACCAGCACATTTTCTAAACCTAAATTTCGGGCAATGGGATCGTGGTTGTAAAAGCTTTGCGGTGTTTGCACGAGGGCGATTTCTGGATTTTGAAAAAAGCCAACTGTTCTTGTTAAAAAGTTTTTAGTGGGAATGAAGTCGGCATCAAAAACTACAATGAGTTCTCCATTTGTTAGGCTTGTGGCGTGGTTGATGTTACCAGCTTTGGCGTGACTGTTATCTGGTCTAGTTATATACTTGCATCCCAGTTCTTTGGCTAGCAATTGGATTTCAGGGCGCTTTGTATCGTCAAGCAAATATACTTGTTTGTTAGGATAATCTAAAGCTTGACAGCCGATGACTGTGCGCCTCAAAATAAAAATTGGTTCGTTGTAAGTTGGGATGAAAATGTCTGCGGACGGGGCAAAGTTTCCCTCTGCAACTGCAACAGCCATGCGATCGGCTTCTCGATGCCTGTCTTTCATACTCAGCATTAAATACATTTGAATGCTGCTGCTGACAACCATCAGCATTTCTAGGAAAAACAGTCCCAAACTAAAGATACCGTTGAGGGGATCGCTTAAATTTAGGGTAACTAGCGATCGCCACAAAACGTAGCGAATGGTTAAAGCCAAAACTATGCCAACTACCACAGCCCGCGACCATTTCTGTGGTTGAGGCGAAATTTTAATGGTAGCTAAAGCAACCGAGACGAGGGCGAAAGTCGGCACTAACAAATACATCTTGCTCGCAGCAGGTACTTGCAGCCACACAGGCGGGTTTTGCTGCCAAGTATTGATTGTGGCAAAAATACCGCTGACTGTACCTTCACCGCTAAACCAGGCTGCGGCGATCGCACCTGCGAAAGCAACTACCCCCAACACGACTAGCGTTGCCATCTGTACGTGCGAAATCCACCTAAAAAAGCGGCGTTTCAAGTCTTGAAGGTCACATCTTGAATTTCTCATAAAATTTGCAATTCCCGATCGTATCTGCAACTGTCAAGGTTTCCTGCTGTTCACTTTTTAATCCCGTTGAAAATTCCGACACACCCCACTGACGATATTTACATTTTTTAACATTCTGACAATTTTTTGACACTCCCCGCCGTAAAACGGACGGGGATTCTTAAGAAAATCAAGCCTCAGTAGACTTTCATTCGTAACGGCTGGGCTCTCGCAGCCTCTAGACAGTCCGGTAAAACCATTCTGCTTACTTTTACGTCCGATATTGGCCGCGCCTTGTGCGTCAGCATTAATCAAATGTCCTTCTTTACTCCGATACAATCCACGCTTAACTCGCTTACCCGAAAACTGGTAAGTAGCTGGCCGATCGGCATTGTAGAGGGGCAACTCATCGCCATCCAACAAACTGGATTTAGATGTGTAAGATTCTTCCTGCTCCTTGTATTTCAACCCATATCGCTCACAGAGAGTTCTAAGTTTATTTCTCAGGGTATAAAAGGGAATCTGGACAAAGTTTTGATTGGTGCGACGACCAAGATTGATATCTTGCTTCATCCCAAGGTTGAATCCGACAATCAAGCATTCAATTTTAGTATTAACGCAATGGTCGATTATGAGTCTTGCAGCTTTATTCAGGTAATCCCTGATTTGGTTGCTACGATTGATATACAGCCGAGCCTGACGCTCGGTCAGTTTTTCTATCTTCTGTCGATCTTTGATAGATTGCAGTCTAGCATTTTCCTTGTTGAACCACTGGTTAATAGATTTAAGTTTGCGACCATCCACAATAAAGGATGCCCCATTGGTGTCAACACAAGTTGCCAGATTGTCCAATCCAAGATCGATCGCCAGAGAACTACCAGCAATCCTTTCGGAGGGTTCATTTGCCCTTTTAGAGATATACTCAACCTCGAAGAATCGAGCATCGTATTTAGGGTGAATCCGAACCTCTTTGAGCTGAGCGGGGTCGAGTCGTTGTGGAAAGTTAATTACTATATCTCCAAATTCCTTTTTAAAAGCATAGGACATCGGTACTTTAAACTTTCCATCTTTGACTTTAATCCGAGGGATTATTAACACGAAATACCCATCTTTGGGCTGGTAGTGAGGAAGTCTTACCTTCTGTTGATAAGTGCCAGATTTAACCGCATTAATCAGTCCAAAAAAGCTGTTAAAGGTTCGATCTACCACCTTCAATGTTTGCTGTGCAATGTCTGTATTGAGGGCTTGGTAGTTCTCATTCTCTTTGCACAGATCGCACAGCCGACTCATAGCGCAAGTGTTTACGTTCTTCAAAAAAGTATTGGCGAACGGTGTAAAGACCCACATTGTAGAGGTTCTTACTCAGCCTGCACAACTCTCTGAGCGCCAAGAATTCGGCTTTGTCAAGGTCGCGTAGTTGGTTTTTCTGAGTAGAGTACATAAACATTGCTTTCGCTGATATCACCATTATATAGCGAAAGTTAACCAACAACAAGTTATTTTTGCCATGCATAGATTTATTGCTCATTCGTCGCTCACCTCTCCCTACCGATACCTAACGATTGTCGGTTTCGGTTGGGGTGAGACTCCTCACTCGCCTCCTATCCCTCCCCGCGCTAAAAGCGACGGGGTTTCTCGGAGGTTCCGATGATAGTTCACTCGCTGCTTAGTGGCAAACTGCTCAGCAATATCCAGTCCAGGCAAAGTATAGCAAGAGCTTCTTGAGATTGTGTGCGATCGCACAACTACAAACCTGGTTGGATTTTCGGAATGCACGTGCTCATAAAATTCTGCGGACTAAAGTTCACACTACAAACGTGCCTCCCTATAAACCAATACTGTTCACTTAAGACAGATCGCCCCTAACCCCCGTTAAAAAAGGGGAGTAGGGGGTGGGACAAGAATGCTCTCAAAGTCAACCCCTACTCCCCTTTTTAAGGGGGATGCGAGGGGGATCTCCGGCGCATAAATAGTGTTAAGTAAACCGTATTGCCCTATAAACCAAATTTTTTGCCCCATTTCTGATGGTTTTTCCTGTTTACTGCCAGCCTTCTTCGACTTTTTGCAGTTATTTCAACCAAAAAATATCATGTCTACAAATCAAATAGGATTGCTATCGTTTGAGATAGCAATCCCTAGGGGCTAATAATTAGACGAATGTGACATCTAACTAAAGGTAGATTGATTTTATATTAATTTAAAAAATTACCGCGATCGCAGCCTAAAAAACTAGCCGTCAAAAACTAATCAGAAATTTCTAATTGCGAGATTGCATAGCGGGCGACAGCCAAACCAACTCTCGCCTGTTCTATTTCCGACAATTGGGCCCAAGGTCTTCTAGTCTCCATCACCACTTCCACTGCGGACGAATCAGCCTCTCGCATCGCATAAGCCAAAGGACGCGCCAACACCTGCAAATCTTCCTCAGCCCACTGAGGCAAAATATCTAACACGCACTCAACCATTTGGTCAGCTAAAGATTGATACTTAACAGTTGCGTTTTGGACGCTTTGAGCGATGCAGGCTAGAAAATCTTGAGGAACCCGAGCAAATTTTTCGCGCAAAGACTTTTGTAGAGAAGTCGCCAGCCAAATTTGTTCTAGTTGTCCGAATAAAACTTGCGACTTCTCCGCTATATCGCTGTCGCTGAAGGAATCAAACAGGGCAAATTCTTGCTCTAGATCGGTTAAATAAGATTCTGATTCAAGCTGTGCGGGATTCCAAGGATAAGCAACATCAGTCTGAACTATTGTGGTGAGAAGTTCCATCTGCGCCTGAGTTTGTGAGTCGCGAAAATATTGAGAATCAGGAGATTGGGTAGCCATGATGTAATACCTAAGTAGTTCAAGTAAAATACAGAAGGTGGACTCTGCCAAGTGCTAGTTGCCAGTGGTGAGTAACTGTTTTAACTTCAGACTTGAGACACGGGCGTCGAGAACTTTGGTGTCCCGATCGCCGATTGCCTTCATTAGCTACACCCGCACCTTAATTAGTTCCGCAATCAGTCTCACTGTAGCCCGAAGTTTTTGGAACCTCAATAGTGAACTCAAAAATCTGACCTTGAGAACTGCCAAATTTTAGCTGAGTACCCGATTGCAGCAGCAGTTCTTGGTGGTGAACTCTCACCCATCCGTCTGTACCCAAAACTAGAGTCCCGTAGCGGGAAAAATCGCGCAGGAAGTAGCTAGGTTCGCCCCCGCGATCGCCGATGCTGTTGCGACAGAAAATCTCCGCGTGTTTTTGAGAAACCCACTGTTCTCGAATCACTACGTCGT
The DNA here is from genome assembly GCF_020737885.1 of Microcoleus sp. PH2017_34_RAT_O_A. Taxonomy (NCBI): domain Bacteria; kingdom Bacillati; phylum Cyanobacteriota; class Cyanophyceae; order Oscillatoriales; family Microcoleaceae; genus Microcoleus; species Microcoleus sp. PH2017_34_RAT_O_A. The sequence continues at coordinate 27,569 of NZ_JAEQDD010000127.1, forward strand.
TTTCTTCCCAGCGTCCGACTCGAACCATACCAGCAGTAATGGGCCAAACCTGATTGCCAGATTCGCTAGATTTGACATTTGGTCGATCGCGCCCCCGCAAGTAAGCACAAGACGGCAAACGTCCCAGCCAAGTAGAAGAATTCAAAGGCAATTCAGTTTTCAGGTCATCTACCGGTTCAGTCAGTTGACCGTCAAACTCTGGGTGCATATACAGTACGGGCAACGTCCAAGCCGGTTGATTGAACTTGTACAGTGTCAGTAGCTGCTGTCTGGCGACGGCGACGGCGCGATCGATCGACATTCGTCCTGCCAAAGCTTGGGCAAAAGTTTGGATAAAACTCAGGGCCTCGCGATCGGCGATCGAGTCCCGCATCCCCAACACCGCCGGCACCCCGTGATGGATCAGCACCTCAGCCAAACTGCTGCGGGCGATCGCCTGTTGCTGGCCGTTATTTGAATGCAGCCTCTCCACCGCCGGCTGAGCTCCCCAGCAGGCATTAAACACTGCCAGCGTCACGCGGCATCGAACCAAAACCTGAGCCAATTCAGTACCGTTAATCGCCGTGTCCGGCCCCAAAAACAGTAAGCCACCGTCAGGGCCAGGTATCCCGTGGCCGGCGTAAAACAGAATGTTATAAGCTTGAGTTTCCAGCCGAGAAATTAGTTCCGCCGGAGTAGGTTCGATCAGAGTATCGACGCGAGTCGGAACGCTGATGTCGAAATATTTACCGCTGTCGTCGGTTTGAAAAGCATTTTCCAGAACCCCAGCTAGGGCGACTGCTTCTGCTTCCAACTGCAAATGACGATTATTGCCCCTGGAAAATTCAGAATTAGCACCGCGGCCAGGTTCTGCTTGTCCCAAAACGAGCAAAATGCTGAGGGAATCGGCAGGACGCAGGGGCGGTAAAGGCTCAACATTGCTGGTAGTGCGGCTGAAAAGCAGTTGCTGCGACAGAGAAATAGCCGGTTGACCGGCTTGAGGCTGCATAATTTCCCAAGGTAGGGCAATCAAATACGGTTCGCGCAAGTCTATGCGGACTCGCAGGGGTAGATTTTGCCCGATCGCGATACCTTTACTTTCCTGGAGACTGCCCTGAATCGGCCCTTCAAACAGCCACTGCCAAAGATCGATCCCCAAATGCTGCATCAGGCGACTGCTGTAGCTAGGAGGTGGCGGTAGCGGATTCTGCTCGCCCCTCTCCACCAACCCCCCTTGACTGAGGTGGAGCGGCACAGAGCGGATAATAGGAGGGATTTGTAGGGATTGAGCAGTTCGTTTTTCAGTTTCTGTCAGTAGATTCTGGTTGTTTTCCGGCGAGACGAAACTGCCATCAGGATTTAGGGGCAATTCGTGAATTGTCCCTGACGGGGAAAACATTTCCTGCCAAGCTTTCCAAGATTGGGACAGGGCCAGCGGCCACATACAGTCGTGGTGAACGTACCCGCTGGGATAGGGAGCTTGTAGAACCCAAGTGGCAAAATGGTTTGCCCCAGCGGTTCTCAGGCGAGCGATCGCTATACTGAGGCAAGGACTTTCAGGGCGCGCCATTCACAACTACCGAATCTGGATATAGGGATTGATCGAGTTTCTCTATTAGTAGTTTATCGGGTTTGGGGTGCGATCGAGTGGGCGACATTGCTTTTTCATTCAGTTGACAGTTGACAGTTGACTGTTTGAGGGCGACCTCTACCTGGAAGTCCGAGGATTGGAGTAATCAATAGCCTTCTTTTAATTTCTCCCTACAAGGGTTCCGGCTTTAAACCAATTCTTTCAGGTAAATTTTTAATCTTATCTACCGCCCAAAAATTTATCTAAATTCGGTACATCCACCCAAGTTCCCGTAGCATTTGACTCCTGGGTCAAATCCATCAACAACTGCGAGTAAACTCCTTCTTTGAGCGACGGTATCAAAGATTTCCCCGCATCAATTGCTTCAACCCACCTGTCTACTACTCGAATAAACGGTGCAATTCTCCCGTCTGGATAAACTTGAGGAAACTCCAATCTCTGAGGAATCTTAATTTCAGCTAAAGGTTCTCCAGCTTGGGAACCCCACAAGCGAAATCCGTGGACGTAATCCTGCTGATTGTCGCTTCCCAAAACCAAAGTACCCTGACTGCCGTAAATTTCGACCCAATGTCCCCGCCCTTGATAAGTAACCGAACTCAAACAAACTTGACAAGGCGTTCCCCCGGCCAATTCCAACATCAACGTACAAGAATCATCGGCATCAACAGGTTTTAAATTTCCCGAATCGTTCGGATCGGGCCGCGCCGAAATTCCTGTAATCAATTGCCCAGAAAGCCTCTGCACGGGGCCGAACAGCCAGCTAATATAATCAAAAACGTGGGAACCTGTCGCGCCCAAAACTCCGCCGCCTCGCTCTTTTTGTGCGTACCAATTCCAAGGGCGAGTAGCATCAGCGCGGCCGGGCACCAACCAATCAATTTTAATTAAACGCTTTTCTCCTACATATCCTGCTGCTAATAATTCTGCTAGCATTTGCCATGCGGGAATGAACCTAAACTCAAAGTCCATGGTGGCAATTGCTTGGGTTTGAGATTCGCGATTCGCTAATCGGTAAAGTTCCCGGGCTTCATTAGCTGTCAGGGCTGTCGGTTTTTCTAATAATAAATGTTTGCCTGCTTCTAGGACTGTTTTTGCCATTTCAAAATGCAAAAATGGCGGCGTGGAAATGCTGACGCCCGCTACTTCTGGGATCGCTACTATATCTGCGATCGAGTTGCAAGCGTAGGGGATGTTGTGGGCGGTGGCGATCGCCTGAGATGAGTCTAAATTTCGGTGATAGACAGCCACAACCTCTGTCCGGTGGTGGGTCTCGAATCCGGGCAGGTGCACTTTTTGACCGAAACCTGTACCGACTACTGCAACGCCAATTTTTGACATGATTTAATAATTGGGGATTGGGATTGGGGATTCAGTCTTTGATTGAGAAGTCAACCGCAGATTGAAGGCAGATTAACGCAGATAATTTTAAGATAGGAAAGCTTCGGAGTGCAATGTTTTCTGCTCCTAGACAAGCTGGCCCAGATATGAACTTCTGACAATATTGTTGAATACACTGAGTTTTTTGTGATTTTGTTAAAAAATTTGTCCTAAAAAAGTAGCTATTACCTATTGATTTTTTGGGACGATCGGGATATTATTATTTAATAATGGGAGTGGTGACTTAAATTTAAATTTTGTCACCACTCCCATTATTACATGATACCTCTTCAAATTCTCAAAGTCAAGCTTTTTACCCTAAAAAAAAGGCGATTTTTTTTGTTATTTTTCAAAAAAAATAATTGACCGATGAGTAATTCTGGGTTATTAGATTTTAGCGTCTAGTTCCTACCTGCGAGACAGTCCATTCAATTACTTGTTTGCCCAAACTCACCTCATCAAACAAATCGATTTCTCTGATTCCTGTAGGGCTGGTGACATTAACTTCGGTGAGATAACCGCCAATGATATCAATGCCGACAAAGTACAGTCCGTCTCGTTGCAGCACAGGTGCTAACTGAGCGCAAATTTGATGTTCGCGATCGGTAATTTCTGTTTTTGCGACTCGGCCACCGACAGCCATGTTGCCTCGGAATTCATTGCCGGTGGGAATGCGATTGACTGCGCCGATGGGCTTGCCGTTCAAGAGGATGATTCGTTTATCTCCGTCTTTTGCTTCGGGCAGATAAGTCTGCACCATCACTGGAATTTTGCCTTGTTGAGTGCTAATTTCAACCATGGAGTTGAGATTGCGATCGCCCGGTTCCAAGAACAAAATCCCCTCGCCAGCTTTGCCTCCCAATGGTTTAAGAACTGCCGCTCCCTTTTTCTCCACAAATTGGCGAATTACCTGCTTGTTTTGAGAAACAATTGTTTCGGGGATCGCTCCCTCAAATTGCAAAGCATACATCTTTTCATTAGCCGCTCGCAATCCTTTGGGACTGTTAACTACCAAAGTTTTAGCGGGATCGATGCCGTCTAGAAGATAAGTCGTGTAAAGGTAGGGAACGTTGACTGGGGGATCGGTACGCATAAATACTGCGTCCATTGCTTCGAGTGGGCCCAATGCAGGCTGTTCCACCTGATACCAAGCCTCAGCCGCCTCCCAGCGCCCTTCTACTTGTTTGACTGGGGTGAGGGCTACTCTAGTCAACATTGCCCAGGTTTTGCCGCCGATGATGCTTAATTCGTTGGCTTGAGTCGCCCACACTTCGTGACCCAATTCTTGAGCTGCCTCCATCAGCGCTACGCTGGTATCATGTCCTGGAATTAGTCGATCGAGCGGATCGATGATGAATGCAAATTTCATGGTCAGTTACAATTAAAAATTGGTCGAATGAAAATTTAGGCAAATTCAAAATGCAACGGGAAATGCCTTATTTTGCTAGCAACGGATCTAGTAGGCCTTGAGCATCTAGTGCGTGCATTTCGTCGCAGCCGCCTATGTGTTGGTCGTTAATGAATATCTGGGGGAGGCTGCGGCCTCCGTTGGCTCGATCGGTCATGCGATCGCGTGCTGCTCCATCTCCGTCGATCGCGTACTCTGTAAATTCAACCCCTTTTTGCTTCAGCAGTGCTTTAGCACGAATGCAAAACGGGCAGGTTCTCCAAGTGTAAATTTCTACTTTAGGTGTCATCGGACGCTCACACAATAACAATATTTTTTATTGTAATCTTAACAATACTTCGGACAGTTTTTTAACGGCCGTGTAAGCCGAGAGCGAGTAAGCCCTGCCATTTTTTACGCATTTTCTGAAACTTAGGGCTGAACTTAAACATTGAAAAAATAGTCCAGCATATAGTCAGTAAGGGTTTCGGAGGCTCGACTAGATATAAAACTGTCCGAAGTATTGCTTAACTAATCTTATTTTAATTTTTATATATAGCAACCCCGCCCGACGGTTGCGAACTTTTCGCGTTGTACTTCCCCATGGGATCTCTTGCTTTTGACTTCAGGGCGTTCGAGCGCTAAACTCTTCTTCCTTCTGCTCCAAGTGCACCCTGCAAGCTTTCAACAGTTGACCTGGGACAGTTGACAGTTGACCGCTTGACAGTTTAAGAGCGACCTCTACTTAGAAGGAAGAGGATTGGAGTAATGAATAGTCTGATTTTCATTTCTCCCGATCGGGGTTACGGCTTTCAACCAATTATTTCTGGTAAGGTAATTATCTATAGCTGGTAAAAGTATAGTCATCTATTACATGACATGGGAGGCTTCAAGTCCCTCCCCTTTCGCTTTCACTTCGAGCGGATTGACCCGCCTCGGCTGAGCTACGCCCACGACGTATCCCATCGCTGAAGGCATTTGGGATTGCTTTTCTCAAAATATTATAAGCTCCGTTAACATCGGCATTAATTAATCGACCCTCCGATGTTCTATACAATCCTCTCTTAATTCGCTTTCCACTAAATTTGGTATCCTGGGCGCCAAGATTCCCGTAGACAGGAATTGGATCTAAATTCAGAAAATTCGATTTGGAAGTATAGGATTCTTCTTGCTCTATCACTTTTATTCCCATCAATTCAGCTTTGTATTTCAACATCTCAATTAGTCGAGCATGAGGAATGCTGACAAAGTTTTGATTT
>NZ_JAEQDD010000128.1:0-18237 GCF_020737885.1 Microcoleus sp. PH2017_34_RAT_O_A
CAAATAGTCTCGTGCGATCGCCCGAGTTGCGGACAAAGCTACCCAAATAGTCAAGGATGGGTAGCTTTGTCCATAAATTAAGTTACAGTTTCAAACCCCGTGCTGAGTACAGCTATGGCGATCGCCTCCGAGGGGGAACAGAGATAATGACCGCCACTACCATCATGCCGTCATTTGTTTCGGATTTAACGGCTCAACTCGCTCCCGAAACCACCGCATCCCACACCATTGTTTTGCAACCCAAGGGCTGTCTCGGTGGCATCGCTGTCCTAGATTTCCAAATTAATTTGGAGCAAGCTTTGGAAATGGCCGCTCTGAGAGTTGTTGTGGATATGCAGCAAGTGGATGTTGTCGCCCCAGATGGAATAGCCGTGCTGGCCCGAGGGCTGGAGTTAGCAGCTATACTCGGCAAGTCGATCGTCTTTGATTCTATAGATTTAGCCACCTATATAGGTTTGAGAGCCGAGTGGAGGATCTCGCGCGAAATTTGTTTTGGCCCTTGGGGCGACTTGTTCGAGGGGGAATTCGAGCAATTTTTGACAGACAAAATGTTGCGATCGCTTCCTTGTGAAGCGGTAAAACCTACTTTTTTACAATTTGCAAAATTATATCTTCCAACCGGTTGATGTCCCAGCGATCGATTGTCATCTATATTCATAACAATTACCCGGAAGTGCCAGTCTAGCTTTCAAGCTAACATCTTGAAAGCGCGGCTGGCTTTATCTTACTACGTGAACTCAGCAATTCCCAGCAGAAAGATTAAATTGTCTGGACGCCAGGGCTTCAGTTGACAGTTGACAGTTGACAGTTGACAGTTGACAGTTTCAGAGCGACCTCTACCTGGAAGGAAGAGGATTGGAGTAATGAATCGTCTGATTTTAATTTCTCCCGATCGCGCTTGGCGCTTTCAACCAATTCTTTCTGGTATCAAAATAATTTCATCAGAATCAAGCGCAAAACCTTTACAGAGCAAGGATTTTGCAATTCTAAAATCTAAAATCTAAAATCTAAAATCTAAAATCCTATGACTATGGTTGAACCAGTTGCAGAGTTAAATGAACCTCTCTGTCTTCAGACTCCTGAAATACTAGAAAAGACAATATCTCCGCTCGTTCTACCTCCAAAAACAGCTCTCAAAATTTCTAAACAAGACATTCGAGCCACCCTCAAAGCCTCAACTATAGAGGGAGTTTTTGCCGCTGTCTTCGAGTCGGCGACTACCGGTCTGCTGCTGAGCAACTTCTTGCTGCAAGTCGGCGCGAGCAGCGTGGAAATAGGTATATTATCTGCTATTCCGATGCTGGTAAATCTCCTGCAACCATTAGGAGCATACATCGCCGATCGCACAACCAGCCGCCACTGGTACAACCTAGGAATATTCGGCGTGTCGCGGCTGCTGTGGCTAGTGCTCGTCATCGCAATTGTTTGGGGCCGACAGCACGCAGATCCCCAACAATTGCTCCAGTGGACTCTGGTCACTGTCATCGCCGCTAGCGTGCTGGCAGCTTTTGCTACTTCTAATTGGTTTAGTTGGATGGCTGCGGTGGTTCCTCACCGTTTGCGGGGACGCTATTTTGGATTTCGCAACAGTGCTACTAGCTTAGTTACTTTGCTAGGAGTGCCACTGATGGGACTGTTGATGTCAACTTGGGGCGCAGATCCAATTTTGGGCTACGGTGTGGTTTTATTTTTGGGTGTTGTGGCGGGAATGATTAGTTTGGGGTATCAATTCTTCATGGTGGATGTGAACCCGCAGGCATACCCAAAAGATGCAGAAAGCGATCGAGTTCCCGACAAAAAAGAAAAAATTTTAACAGATTTTGTGCCTTCGGTGCTGAAAAATTCTAATTTTTTAATGTTTCTGATTTACTTTAGCGTGTGGACGTTTGCAGTTAATCTCAGCGCGCCTTTTTTTAATATCTACCTGCTAAAAGATTTAAGCTTGGATGTCAGTTTGGTAACGGTTTACAACAGCTTGAGTTCCGGGGCAAACCTGCTGCTGTTGATGTTTTGGGGCAAGTTGGCCGATCGCTGGGGAAATCGCCCCTTGCTAATTGCGGTGGGGCTGGTGGTAGCGGTGACGCCTTTGCTGTGGTTGGGTACGGGCAATTACCCGTTTGCGGTGTGGGTGTGGTTGCCGCTGCTGCACTTGCTCGGGGGAACGACTATAGGGGCGATCGGGCTGTGTACGAACAATATTCAAATGGAGATAGCGCCGATCGAACAACCATCGACTTATTTTGCGATCGCCGCAGCAGTTTCGGGAGTAACTGGGGCTTTGGGAACTACCGCCGGCGGCTTTCTTGCCGAACTTCCGGGCATGAGTTTGGGCGCACTGTTTGCCCTTTCGGCTGCTGTGAGGCTGGTGGGCTTGCTGCCTTTAATTTTGGTTCGAGAACCGCGTAGTTTGTCGCTAAGGGCGATCGTCCCGACTTTTCTACGGTTCAAATTCAACGATTAATATAATGTCCTCCGAGAACTATCGTCCGGTTTGATCGTTCGGACTTCAGCCCGCATCATTACTATAACTAACCAGTTTGTAGTGAGGACTTTAGTCCGCATCATTATTACGACTAACTGGTTTGTAGTGAGGACTTTAGTCCGCATCATTATTACGACTAAAGTCCTTACTACAAACCGTTACAGATTCCGGGCATTGAGCGGACATAAATAATATAACGGCCAACAATTAACTGTTAAAAGTTAATTGTTGACCGTCACAAAGCTTTTTTCAGCCTTCAGCATAGCCATTTATTCCTAAAAAATTAGTCCTCAGTCCTTAGTCTTCATTATTCAGTAGTAATTAACTAATAACTGGGGACGAACCCAATTATTAACTACTTACTAACAACTAACTGATGACTAATGACCAACGACTGATGACTAATAAATTAAGCTTGACGCGAGTAGTATTCAACCACTAGCAGTTCGTTAATCTGAAGAGCAATCCACTCACGTTCGACAATGCCGTTAACTTTGCCAACCAGTTTTTGCTTATCAAATTCCAAGTGACTGGGCAAGTGAGCCAAGCCTGGATCTTTGAGATTAGCTTCAACCATCGTGCGCGAGCGCTCTCTATTTTTGACTGCAATCACTTCACCAGGCTTGCACTGATAGCTAGCGATGTTGACTTCACGATCGTTCACAGTAATGTGACCGTGATTTACCAATTGTCTAGCGGACGGAATGGTTGGAGCCATTCCCATCCGAAACACAGTATTGTCCAAGCGCATTTCCAAAAATTGCAGTAACACTTGACCTGTGGAACCCGTCACACGGCGGGCTTTGCGGACATAACGGAGCAATTGGCGTTCCGTCACACCGTAATTGAAACGTAGTTTTTGCTTTTCTTGTAAGCGAACCGCGTACTCAGAGAGCTTTTTGCGGTTTTGACCGTGCTGCCCAGGCGGATAATCCCGTCTGGGAGTTTTGCGGGTTAGACCCGGCAACTCTTTCAGGCGACGGACGATTCTTAATCGGGGGCCTCGATATCGAGACATTTATTTTCCTCTCTAATCTCTGTATGCAATTTTATGCAGACTCTATATTATATGTTGATAAGGGTGAAAATTCTAACAAAAATCGATAAAAAAAATCGATCGACCGCAGCCATCCGTAATGTGCGGTAAATTTTGAAGTAAAAGCCGATCGAGCGATCGACCCAACCAGCCCAAAAAACTCACAAACCGAGCTGCCATGCAAAACCCCAATTTTTTCCGCACTGCTTCCCCAAAGCCAGCACCGCGCTGGATGTTGGCTCTCGGCACTCCCTTAGTCGCGCTGAGTTTGTTGGCAGCAGCACTGCCAATCTCGCCAGCATCAGCCATCACCCTGAGATTCCCCCGAACTCAAAATCCCTATCGCGTCTGCGCTAAGGAACTAATCGAAGCGGGAATCGGTGCCGAGGAAGCAGCAGCAGCTTGTGCCGACGCGCTCCACCCCCGCGACATATCCAGATGCGCCCTCCAAATCAGCCGCAAAACCAATATTTCTGGTCTCGAAGCGCTCTCTAGTTGTCGGCGGGTGAGGCGCCCCGACGAATTAACTACTTGCGTGGTGAATATTAATAGCAAAACTAAAACTCAACCTGCTGCTGCCCTGTTAGTTCTTGATGGGTGCCGCCGCAGTTTATTGCCAGAACTATTTGCTGAATGCGTAGTCGGGTTGAGCGGCAGGCTCGACTTTCCCACGGACAGGTTAGTTGCCACTTGTCTCGATCCCAGGGGCACAGTGAGTCAGTTGGACGGGCGTCCTGCACCGACACCTCCTACGGAGCTAATTCCACCGCCTTCGCGACTCAATTAATTAGTTATGGGTAGTTGGGAAATGGTAATTAGGTACGTAGTTGCGCTTCAGCGCTCTTATCTTATATATAACGAAGAGCGCTGAAGCGCAACTACATACCTTTGATGTGACAATTACTTCCAGGACTGTTTGTAATTCTTCGCTCTTGTCTTATATATAACAAAGAGCGCTGAAGCGCAACTACATACCTTTGATGTGACAATTACTTCCAGGACTGTTTGTAATTCTTCGCTCTTGTTTATATAAACAAAGAGCGCTGAAGCGCAACTACGTACCTTCTCCCTTCTTCCTTCTTCCTTCTTCCTTCTTCCTTCTTTGTTATAATCAAATGTCAGAAGTTTTTGGTCAAATTACAGTCGAAGAATTAGGTTGCAAATTAGCAGAAACCAATGCTGATAAATTGCAGCTTGTAGACGTGCGCGAACCTTACGAAATTGAACTCGCAGCGCTGCCGGGATTTGTGGCTTTTCCGCTGAGCGAGTTTGCCCAATGGTGTGGTGATATTGACGATCGACTAAATCGCGACACAGAAACCCTGGTGCTGTGCCACCACGGAGTGCGATCGGCTCAAATGTGTCACTGGTTGAGCGATCGAGGCTTTAACAACGTTAAAAATATCGTTGGTGGCATCGATGCTTACTCAATATTGGTCGATCGCACTGTGCCGCGCTATTAATCTGATGCCCGCTCTAACTACCGCAATATAGGTTCTATCGTTCGGAATGCAAGTCCTCACTACGAACCGGATGCGGACTAAAGTCCTCACTACGAACCTTAGGAAAGGACTAAAGTCCTCACTACGAACCGGATGCGGACTAAAGTCCTCACTACGAACCTTTGTTTATTATCGGGTTTGGGCTGACAGGATCTGAATCCTAATTAACAGCAGCAAATCGAAAATTTAACAGCGTGCTCATAGTGATCCGATCGCGCCCGTGCCTTTTTGAGTCATAAAGAGCCTCATCAGCCGCCAGTACCAGCGTTGCTGCATCATTTTCCGGGCCGGGAACAACGCTAGCAATTCCCAAACTAATTGTCACCACAGAATTAGGCAAACATTCAACACTCTCCGGGTTAAAAACAATATTCAAAGCTTTAACTTTCGCTCTAATGCGTTCGGCAACCAGCAGAGCGCCCGCTGCATCTGTTTGAGGTAAAACGATCGCAAATTCCTCACCGCCGTAGCGAGCAGCTACATCAGCAGGACGCTGGAGCGATCGGCGAATTGCCTGAGCTACCGATCGCAAACAACTATCTCCAGCTTGATGTCCGTAGGTATCGTTATAAATTTTGAAATAATCGATGTCGCACAAAATTAAAGATATCGGAGACTCATCGCGAGCATTATGTTTCCATTCCGCTCGCAAGCAACTGTCAAAATGTCGTCTGTTGCCAATTTGGGTAAGTTCGTCCACATTAACCAAAGCTAGCAGTCTTTCATTTTCTTGCTGCAACTCCTCAAAACCTACAGCCGAGAAACCGTCCTCGCATAAATTTTGCTCTTGAAAATACAGCCGATATAATTCGCAAGATAAACTACAGTTATTGCCCGCTAATTTGACAAGTCCCATGCTATCTAACTGATAGGCCATTAAAGGTTCGAGGTGAATGCTATTTTTAACATCAAGAACCTGTTGGAATGCCCAGGCGAGTTCTGGCTGCTGCTGAATGGCGATCGACTGATTCCGCAAGTAGTCGCTATAAATTCCGCTTTGAGTAGGAGCTGCTTTTAATAGTTCTTCCAACTCGGCTCGCCCCAGCTCCTCCCCAGACTCATTCTCCCCAACCGACAGGCGGTTTTGCTGTAAAATTGCCAGGTGATAAAGCGCTAAATGCACTAAATAAGGATGACCGCCTACCATTTGCATTAATTGCTCGACGGGATAGCTGTCGTTCCAGTTCAGTCCGTGGCGGCGCGCCAACTCTTGGACTTGTTCGGCACTAAATTCTGAGAGTTTAATCGGCAGCCCTACATTGAATGGAGATTGATTGAGACTCAAAGCAATATAAATTTCTGTCGAGTGAATGACCGCGATTCGCAGTTTTTCCCAGGTTTCGCTCTGTCGCGCTTGTTCGTACCAAAAACGGAGCAGCGGCAGGAATTCTTGAGCGATATTGGCGCGTTCAAATACTCGGTTGACTTCGTTGAGTACCAAGACTAGGGGACTGTCAATTTGTTCGAGCAAATAGTTCTCAAAGTAAAGAGAGCAGCTTACTTTGCTGCCCATATCTTCATCCCAAATTTCATCGAGATTTGGTTCGAGTTTGAGTTGGCGAGCGACATTGACACACAGCCAGCGCAAAAATTTATCTAAGGTAGCAAAAACTGCTTCGTCAGCTTGCTGAAAGTCTACAGTGACTGTGCGGTATCCGCGATCGACCGCAGCTTGAATTATCCGCAGCATCAGCGAACTTTTGCCCATTTTTCTGGGAGCTTTAATCCGAATCAGACTCCCTGGCTTGCTAATTTCTGCACAAGCTCGGGCTTCGACGGGCGATCGATCGATATAAAATCGAGAGTCAAGCGGTATTGGGCCCCCAGGAAATTCTAGGTCTGCAACCGTTTGGATTAAATTTGGTGATTTTGGGATTCCTGCCATAGTGCATCCGCGAGGCGATACCCTGACTGTATCTTACCTTTGTCAGATTAGGGGGGCAGAGGATCGGTGTCAAAGACTTATTGACAATCCGACAAAATGTAAGTTTTTCAGCACTTCCCGGAACTGACTTTGCTATAGTAGTGTCACTTTAGCTAATCTCAAACCCTGCCTAAACTCGCACCAGACCGACACAAATTTTCTGGCGACCGAGACGCGATGATTCTGCGCCTCTACCTGAAAAGTCAGTCGTCTGTCGCCAATGTCAAGCAGATTCGCACGAATAGGAGAAATAATCATTGTCACGCCGCTACCTGTTTACCTCTGAATCGGTCACTGAAGGCCATCCCGATAAAATCTGCGATCAAATTTCAGACACTATCTTAGATGCCTTGCTGACCGAAGACCCTAAAAGTCGCGTCGCAGCCGAAGTTGTCGTCAACACGGGTTTGATGCTGCTGACGGGCGAAATTACCACCAAAGCTCAGGTAAATTACATAGAATTGGCGCGGAAAAAAATAGCCGATATTGGCTACATCCACGCTGATAACGGATTTTCTGCCAATAGCTGCTCGGTTTTGGTGGCTTTGGACTCTCAATCTCCCGATATTGCTCAAGGGGTGAATACAGCCCACGAAAGTCGCGAACAGTCCAGTGAAGAGGAGTTGGATGCGATCGGCGCTGGCGACCAAGGCTTGATGTTCGGTTTTGCTTGCAACGAAACGCCGGAATTGATGCCTTTACCGATTAGTTTAGCGCACCGGATTTGCCGTCAACTGGCCGCAGTCCGCAAAACAGGTCAATTGCCTTACCTGCGTCCGGACGGTAAAAGCCAAGTTACCGTAACTTACGAAGACGGGAAACCTGTTGGTATTGATACGATCTTAATTTCTACCCAGCACACTGAGGCGATCGACGATATCACCGAAACAGCCGCGGTTCAAGCCAAGATTAAAGCAGATCTTTGGACTGCTGTTGTCCAACCCGTGTTTGCCGATATTAGCATCAAGCCGGATGCAGAAACTCGCTTCCTTGTCAACCCCACTGGCAAATTTGTCGTCGGCGGGCCTCAAGGAGATTCGGGTTTGACTGGCCGCAAAATTATTGTGGATACCTACGGCGGCTATTCCCGTCACGGTGGCGGTGCTTTTTCAGGGAAAGACCCCACGAAGGTAGACCGCAGCGCGGCCTATGCTTGTCGCTATGTTGCTAAAAATATTGTGGCGGCCGGTTTGGCAGAAAAGTGCGAAGTGCAGTTGAGTTATGCGATCGGCGTAGCACGCCCTGTTAGCATGATGATCGAAACTTTTGGCACTGGTAAAGTTGATGACGATCGCCTTTTGGAAGTTGTGAAGCAGCATTTTGAACTGCGTCCTGCGGGCATCATTCAGACCTTTAACTTGCAGAATTTGCCTGCGGAAAGAGGCGGTCGTTTCTACCAAGATGTAGCGGCTTACGGTCACTTCGGACGCACGGATCTAGAGTTACCTTGGGAGCAAACTGATAAGGCAGAGCTTTTGAAATCAGCTTTGAGCCAGCAGTTGTCTGGAGTAGCTGTATAGTAGAATGTTGGGGCGCGCCCTCCGCGCCCTTATTGCTTGATTATGGGTAATTAACCGACAAAAGGTACGCAAAAGGTACGTAGTTGCGCTTCAGCGCTCTTAGTATTAAGAGCGCTGAAGCGCAACTACGTACCTAACTAAAAATGAACCTCTATCAGAGTGCCAGTTGGGTCGAGGAGTGATGATATAAGTTCCCTAGGGTTCGTCAGCAGTGCGTTTTTTTCTGTATAGGCGATCGGCTAATGGCTTGCACACTAAAAGGTACGTAGTTGCGCTTGGGCGCTCTTAGGAATCATGTAAAAATAAGTTGTGTAACTTTTTAATTGAAGCCTTTAAATTAGATACGGTTTAGCAATGCACTCGATCGAGTTATTTTTACACGCCTCCTTAGTATATGTAAGAGCGCTGAAGCGCAACAACATACCTAATGCCATTTTTTCCTTCTTTCCAGTCAACAATTCGCAGATTTGGTTCGGATCTAAAACAGCGATTTGCTGGTAAATTTTTATCACCAAATCCAGCAGCAATGCCGAGTTCGTTGGTGGCCGACAATACTGGAATGCGCGGCGTTTGGATACCCAGCACTGACTGCAAAGTTCTCACCTCAAAACAGCGGATTGCTGAGGCAATGAATTTTCTTGCAGATACGGGATTTAATACAGTATTTCCTGTAGTTTGGAACCGGGGTTTTACGGCTTATCCTTCTCAAATAATGCGCGAACAATTTGGGGTTGAAATTGACGCGCGCTATCAAGGACGCGACCCTTTGGGAGAATTAATTGTTGAGGCTAATAGAGTTGGTTTAAAAGTTATTCCTTGGTTTGAATACGGATTTGTGAGTTCTTACAATCTCAACGGCGGTCATTTGCTGGCGAAGAAACCGGAATGGGCGGCGCGCGATTGTAATGGCAATTTACTTAAGAAAAATAAGTTTGAATGGATGAATTCTCTTGACCCGGAAGTGCAAGATTTTTTGCTGGGGTTGATGCTGGAAGTTGCGAGGAATTATCCGGTACATGGCGTTCAAGGAGACGATCGCATTGCACTACCCTGTGAAGGCGGTTATGATGAAAAAACGGTTAAACGCTACCGCCAAGAGTGCGGGAGAGAAGCGCCACATAATTGTAGAGAGCAACATTGGCTGCACTGGCGCGCTGATATAATTACTGATTTTGTCGCTCGCTTGCACCGAGAATTGAAGGCGATTAATCCAGATTTGTTGCTGTCAATGTCGCCGAGTCCCTATGACTGGGGATTCGTAGAATATTTGCAAGATTCTCAAGCTTGGGTTGACAAAAAGTTGGTTGATATGCTTCACCCGCAGTTTTATCGCCGCGATTTTAACGGTTACAAACAATTGCTCGATCGACTGATCGATCGACAACTTACCTGCGAGCAAGTGTCCTGTGTGTCTCCCGGTATCCTGTTGGCGAATCGAGGGGGCAATTATAGCATGAATCCGGAGCTGTTGTTGCAAGTAATTGCTTACAACCGTGCTCGCGGCGTTCCAGGAGAAGTGCTGTTTTTTTACGAAGGTTTGCGGGATAACGATAATGCTTTGGCTGAGGCTTTGAAAAATGGGCCCTACGGTTGACACTCTCCCGGAATCGGGCTGTTTCCGGTTTGTTGCGTTCAACGGAGTCGATCGATATCTCAAGCCAACTTGGTATAAAATGATATAGCGCAGAGCAAGTCTAGCAAACAGTGCATCGATGCCAAGCAGCAAGCGCTACTAATGGTTAAGCCGATCGCCCAAAAAACAGATAATCAATCTTTGGGGAGTTGTTAAAATAGTCTAATCGGACATATTTTATAAGTGGTGCAAGTTTTTTTATCAGTTGAGTTTTGTAGGTGCAGGCGTATTTTATTAAAGAAACCGAGTTTAAAAAGAGCAATCTCAAACGATCGCCAAAATATGAGGATAAATGAATGAACTCAGTAGCAACCCTCATCCAACAGCTACCAGAGCTCAGCGATGCTGAATTCAACCAAAAATATTTGAAACAAAAACAAGGGATGCACACCTTGGCGACAATATTGCCGCAAGTAGAACAGCAAAGCCAGGCTTTGCGCGCAGTAAAATTAGCCCTAAAAGTAAATTTAAAACTCGGCTCGAAGCTAGCAGGAATGGTAAAGCCGGAGTTTCAACTAAAAACAGTAAGATTAATCGTAAAAATTAAAACTTCGCTGCCGCTCAAAATTCAACTGCTGGCACTAACAAGTTCCGATATGGCAATTCCAATGCTTGTCAAAGCATTGAACCACAAAGACCGTGCCGTGCGCCTTCATTGCATTCGGGCGATCGGCCTCATTGGCTCTAGGGCGGCAGTAATTGAATTAGCGCGGGTGCTCGAATCTGCCGATTCCCAAGCGCAAGCTTGGGCCGCTTGGGCCCTAGGAGAAATTGACTCGAAACCAGCAGCCGCAGCACTGATCGAAGCCCTCAACCACAAAGCCGCCGGAGTGCGCGCCTGGGCGGTTTGGGCCTTGGGTAAAATTAACCCCAAAATAGCCGTCCCCACCACGATCAAAGCCTTGAAACATCAAGACTCAGAGGTGCGCTGGCGGGCCGCCGTAAACTGCGGGAAAATCGGGGTGGCTGAGGTAGTTCCGGGGCTGCTGAATGCCCTCAGAGACGAAAATCACCTCGTCCGTGCTAGGGCGGCGGCGGCTTTGGGGAAAATTGGCGATCGCGACGCAGTACCCCGCTTAGTAGAATTGCTTCACGAACCCGACTCCTATGCCGTTTCTTTGAGGGCCGCCGAGGCCTTGGGACAAATCGGGACCGAAACGGCTGTGGCCGGGCTGCTGCAAGCCCTCAACCACGAGGACTCAGATGTGCGCGGCAGTGCAGTTTCTGCCTTGGGGGAAATCAGCAGCGAGGTGGCTGCGGTGGCGGTAATGCGATCGCTCTCGGATCGAGACATTTTCGTGCGCGGCAGGGCGGCTGTTGCACTCGGGAACATCAATATAGCCGGAGATGCTAACTTGCAAAAAATGGTGGCTGCGGGACTGGCGATCGCCCTAGGCGACAGCGAATCCTATGTGCGGTGGAGAGTTGCTGATGCTTTGGGGCAGATTGGGACAGACGAGGCTGTAGCAGGTTTGGTGCGACTGCTGGAAGACGAAACCTCTGGAGTGCGCCAAAAGGCTGTTAAATCCCTCGGTCAAATTGGCTCTCGTGCTGCTCTTTTGGCTCTGGAAGCAGCTTTAAAACGCCAATTTGCTGACGTTCGCGCCCTCGCCGCCCAATATTTGCCGGATGTCGGCGCTGAGGTAAAAACAGTTTATTTTGAGCAGGAATCTGCTACGGATGTCTCGGGTGAAAAACTGTCGCAAATCCAGATTGCTTCGGAAGCAGAAGCCACCGAATATATTATCGATCGCCCTGCGGGCCGGAATCTCCAATACTTAATCTCGATCGGCACTCCGGGCGTACCAGATCCCAAAACTTTTCACAAAGTCCCTAACCGATTGCGGTTAGAATTTAACGACCTCGAAACCCCCGTTGACGACCCCGATCGCGTCTTGGCTACAATTGATGACGTACTCCAAATTATTGACTTCGCCCGCCAAATATCGGCGCACCCCGGCAAATTGCTCGTCTGCTGTCAAAGTGGCATCAGCCGTTCAACAGCCGCAGCTTTGACTGTTTGTGCTGCCCTGTTGGGCCGGGGCAAAGAACAAGAAGCTTGGGGCGTGGTGCTTGCCGCCAGAGCCCAAGCCAGGCCGAATCGCTGGATTGTGCAATTGGCAGATGAAGCTTTGGGTAGAAATGGGAAGTTATCCGATTTTAGATTTTAGATTTTAGATTTTAGATTTGGGAATAACTTATTTTCTAAGGGTTTGAAGCTTGCTTAACGTTGCATTATTTTTTTGAACTGGTATTGTAAAACTTCATTGAGTTTATAAGCAATTATAAACAATAATGGTATTATATTGTTGAGAGTGTTTAACAAGGAATACGCATAGCCCAAAGAACGGAAGTCTCAAATGCAATTAGCAGAAAGGCATATCATTAAATCAACGGAACCTCGTTTTGTCGAGATTGACCAACTAGCATTCAAGTCCAAAAATCTGTACAATGCCGCCAATTATGTCATTCGTCAGAACTTGATTTATGGATGGGGCTACGTCAATTACAACGAGATGAACCGATTGATGAAGTCTCAGGTCGCATACAAGGCTTTGCCTGCTAAAGTAAGTCAGCAAATATTGATGGTGCTAGATCAGAATTGGAAATCGTTTTTTGAAGCCGTCAAAGCTTACAAAGCTGACTCTTTAAAATTTACGGGTCGTCCAAAGTTACCTAAATACAAGGACAAGGTTAAAGGTCGAAATATCCTTATTTACACGATTCAGGCGATTAGCAGTAAACAGTTGAGAAACGGAATTTTCAAACTTTCTGGTACTGAATTTTCAATTAAAACGGCTCTCCTGGGTATTCGGTGATAAGTGAAGCTTATATGACTTCTGATATGAGTTTCAACATTTGCACCTTGCAAATTTTGTAGATTGAGATACAGTTTGCACCACAACCCCAGGAGAGCCATTAAAACTAAAGTCAATCCTGACCGGATTTGTCAAGTTAGGTTGGTTCCAAAATGCGATGCTTATGTAATTGAGGTGATTTACAATGCTTGTACTGAGCGTAGTCGAAGTGAACCGGAGTCCACCGCTAAAAATAACAATTTTGTAGCTAGTATTGATTTAGGACTGAATAATTTGGTGGCGTTAACTTCAAATCAACCGGGTTTGATCCCACTGTTGATTAATGGACGACCATTGAAATCGATTAACCAGTTCTATAACAAGCGTAAAGCACAATTGCAATCCCAATTGAAAGGGAGGCGCCAAACATCGTCACGCATTCAACGCTTAACTCGCTGCCGCAATCAAAAAGTAGACAATTACTTGCATCATACAAGTCGCACGATTGTCGATATTCTGGTCGCACAACAAATTGGGACGCTAGTAATTGGCAAGAATGCACAGTGGAAAACCGAGATCAATATGGGGAAGCAAACTAACCAAAACTTTGTCAGCATTCCTCACGCTCGATTAATTGAGATGCTGGAATACAAAGCTTTTTTAGTTGGAATCAAGGTAATCGTACAGGAGGAATCTTTTACCTCCAAAGCCAATTTCTTGGGCTTAGATCCAATTCCTGTTTACGGAAAAACAAAAACAGAACCTGTATTTACCGGAAAACGGTTAACATTCTCAGAAAAGCAATCCCAAATGCGTTCGGCGATGGGATACGTCGTGGGCGTAGTTCAGCCGAGGCGGGTTAATCCGCTCAAAGTAAAAGTGAAGGGGGAGGGAATTGAAGCCTCCCATGTCTATAAATGACTATACTTTTACCAGCTATTAATAGGAGCGATCGAATTAACTGTCGGCACAGAGAGAACTCGCAAGTGCAACAGTTAACCGTAGAAACGCGGTTTCTTTTCGTAAGCCCTAAAGTTATACTCGATTTACACGACTTGCGGGGCAGCGATGCCAAAAGTCGATCGCTCTTAGTGCAGAAGCGCGATCGGCAGCCACATTTGTCACATTCTGTGGTATGTATTAGTCGGATACGCAACAAAAACCGTCAAGCAATCGTCGCATTGCTGGTAGCAACACCCCAAAGCTGAGGAATCGGGTGCATTGTCAAGAGACAATATCAGCTTTGGGCTACTCACAGGCAAAACGCATCAGACAGAATTTTCTGCCTGTAAAAATTCATGTGGCAATAATTCACTGCCGGGATAAATCTTTCTTTTTTTGCCTGCTGGAGACTTTTACCAGTCGAAAAAGTAATTTGGCAACAGCCATCAACAGCCTAATTATCTATTAGACATCAACCGAATTTAAGCTTCTGCCCTGACTCGACAAGAGTTTCAGATACTTTTTCGCAGATGTCTACTGGAAAACACACAAGCTTTTCCCTTTGGAGAACTTACGAGCGTGGTAAATTTTCACAGAATACAGCGGTTGCATATGTCAAAAACAAATTTGCTCAAAAAAACACGCAACGAAGTAGGTTTATCGGTTGGTGCTTGGCAAGGCAAGGGCGAGGCAAATCCAGATTTGCAACCATTGAGCCAGCAGGAAAAAGCTGTATTACCGCAAACAAATAACCCCGAAAATAGCAATTTAGGTAAACGGATGTGGCCCTTTATTTCCGCACAATTTGCTTCTGTAGAAACCGAACCCAAACAATCATCGCTCCACAATCTGGCAAAACAACCCTCCTTGAAACTTACCAAAAACTTGTCTTTTAAGCTTGGCTGTCTGCCCATAGACAAAAAAATCAGTGGCGGGTATTTGCTAGCAATAGGAATCGGATTTGTTGGCTCGCTGAGCGGACTCACAATCGCTGAGTACCACCAAGAAAAAGGATTGAGACAACTCAATGATGCTCACATACAAGCACAATTGATCGGTAACTTTAAAGATGCAGCACTGGCGGCACAATTGCAGGGAGCACAGCTAGATTCTTTTGTAGACAATTCCCCTAAGTTGGAACTGCAAAAACAGCAGTTTATCAACAGTATTGTTAAGGCTAAAAACCTGCGGTTGCGTATCGAAAAATTTGCCGAAAGCCAACCAGCTTGGCTCGCAGCCAAGCCGGAAGCTCTCAAAACTTTACTCCAAGATTGCACGGAAAATTTAGAATCCTACGCCGATACTCTCAACTCAACTTTGCTGCAAGTCCAGCAATCGCAACTGTCGCCTCGGAAGATAGAGTCGATCCGAAAATTGTTGGCCACAGAAAGCGGAGAAGGTGCAAAACAGCTTGAGGGACACCTTCAGGAATTGAGCAAAATCCTCGATATTGCCCAGCAGCAAGAGCGCCAAGGCGGTGCAGTGATGCAGGCTGCCCAAGGAATCGAAAAGGGCATAATTATGATTAGTATGCTGCTGTCGGTAGGGCTGGCTGGAATAGTGGCTTGCCGCACCAGTAGGGCGATCGCCAAACCAGTCGTCAGCGTCACTCAGGTGGCTCAACAAGTCGCCGCCGAGTCGAATTTTGATTTGCGAGCCCCCGTCAGCGGACAAGACGAAATAAGCTCGTTAGCTGTATCTCTCAATCACCTGATCGAGCGAGTTTCCGAACATACAAAAGAATTGGCACAAGCTAAGGAAGATGCTTTAGTGGCTACCACTGCTAAAAGCCACTTTTTAGCCAATATGAGTCACGAGTTGCGGACGCCTTTAAATGCGATTATCGGCTACAGTCAACTACTTTTAGAAGATGCCAGAGATTCCGGGTACAAAGATTTTGTTACCGACTTAGACAAGATTCAGAATGCAGGCACGCACCTGCTATCTTTGGTTAACGACATCCTCGATTTGTCAAAAATTCAAGCGGGGGGAATGAACCTCGACATCGAAGAGTTTGACATCGAATCCCTGCTCGATCACATGTCAATGGCGGTAAAATTGTCTTTACAACAGAATGGCAATGTTTTAGAAATAGAGTGTGACAGTCAAACTGTTGGCACTATGCACGCAGATTTAGCAAAAGTGCGAAAAGTCCTGCTGCACCTGCTGAACAATGCTGCTAAGTTCACCAAAAATGGGATAGTGAAAGTCAGCGTCAGCCGTGTTGAGGGAACCGGAGAATCGAATGTAGCGCATCTGTCGGGTGTTGAAAATTTAATGGTTGCGGGCGAGGCGAAATCGAGTTTGATTGCTTGTCCAGTTGCGAATGTTCAAGCATCGGATTGGATTTGCTTTCGAGTTAAAGATACCGGCATTGGAATGTCTCCCCAACAACAGCAAAAATTGTTTGAAGCCTTCGCGCAAGCTGATTCTTCGGCGGCGCGCCAGTACGGTGGGACTGGATTGGGGCTGACAATTAGCCGCCACTACTGTCAGATGATGGGCGGCGAGATTTTGGTCGAAAGCGAGGAGGGCGAAGGGTCTATTTTCACTGTACGCATACCAGCAGGAAATAGTTAGTTAACACAGGGGTAGGGTGCGAAGCGAAAAACAGGAAAGAATCAAGCTCTTGGACACCCTACCAGTTGAATTGACTGGTGTATTGAATGTAGCTTTTCTGGGCGTGATGAGGTATGACTGCGATCGAGTTTCGTGAGTTTCTCGCCAGTTGTCTTACTTTTTGTCAATTGCCAATCTGTACCTGACTCACTTGAGAATTGCTATATAACTTCTGAAAGCTCGATCAAAGGTCAAATATTGAAGTGACTTTTGTATCAACATATTTCATGTCACCAGTAGTTCCTCCAGCAAAATGAAGGAAATAGTTATTGAAAAATGCTGTTGTTACACATTTAGAAATTAGTGAAGCCTTAGGATTTAAACCAATTTTTTGTAATCCCTTTTGTACTATGTTGTCTCTCGAACTTAGAAAGGGGTACAGAAATTGCTGGATTAAAGGCCAAGGCATATTGAATTTTGGAGAAATCCAGCACTCAATACCCTGCATCAATATCTCATAGCTCAATGGGCGCATTTCATAGTTCCATTCTCCCGAACCTTTGTCTTCATAGGAGTGATAAACATACTCCAGCAATTCTCGATGATAACGAGGAGAAAGCACCATAACTCCGGCTTGTACAACGGATTGAAATTCTGCATCTATCCCAAAACTTTTGTAAAAAGCTGTAGGAGAAAGGTTGTCTATGTATTCGATACCATTCTTAGACCAAAAATCATAAAGTCTTTTCAGGCAAATCTCGTGATCTGCTCTACTAGGAGTTGCATAATCATCGACTGCCCCAATCTTCTCTAGTGGAACTCCCTCGGTAATATCGGGACTGTTTGGGTTAATCAATATATCAGCATCGACCCAAACAACTTGATCGTATTTTTGAAGACTGGGTTCTGACAAAATTAAGCACTTTTGCCATGATGGATTTCTAGACTGAGCCTTGGACGAATTATCTAACGGTTGTGTCAAAACAACAACTTCAAATTGATATTTTTCAGCATAGTGCTGCCATAGAGACCTACAATGTTTCTCGAACATGAGTTCATAGTTCTTGCCTATTGCTAGCGTAACAAGTGCCTTTGCCACTCTATACTCTCCTTAGTTTATTCATTGAAGATTTACCTTTAAACCCTGAACGCGGAAATCTCCCACAAACACCTGATTCCACCCCAAAATGCCGCATATGGTTTGTCCTGTCAAGTTCTACTATAAAAAATTATCCAAATTTTTCAGTATCTGGGATTGGTAGTGTATAACGCAATACGCTTCGCCTAGGGGTTGTCGGAAGAGAAAAACGCTCTTGTGCGATCGCTTCGGTAAAGGCTAGGAAAATAATCCCAGAGTCTATTTTTTACATCGTTTTGACTGCATGACAGTCTTAACCCAACCGTATGGGTGTATGGCGAGCTTCAATCATTTGTGCAAGTATTTAGGGGCGGTGTCCCAGGAGCTGAAATACCGATCGCAGCGGGATTTCCACTACAAACATTACAGGATTTTTGACTGCTGGCTATAGTATCATTTATAGTTCTGGATTACTGTATTTTTTCTGGTTGTCGATCGCCCCTATGGTCAGTAAGGGCCAAAAAATGCCCTATAAAGTGCTACCCATTCATCGTCGCCATCTCTTCCTCAAGGTGATATTTAACACCAGTGCAGTAGATTCTCAATTCTCCAGCGATCGCGAATGGTGCGATCGATAGCTACTACATCACATAGCAGCCAACACTGACCAAGAAAATGGGATACAAGCCCCGTCCTTTTAGGACGGCTTTTCTTGATTTCTAATATACTCTTTCAATACTTCTAAGGGTGCGGCACCAACGGA
>NZ_JAEQDD010000129.1:0-20113 GCF_020737885.1 Microcoleus sp. PH2017_34_RAT_O_A
GTACCTTTCCGGAGCGCTGAAGCGCAACTACGTACCTTTCCGGAGCGCTGAAGCGCAACTACGTACCTTTCCGGAGCGCTGAAGCGCAACTACGTACCTGCACTGCAAACATGAGATGCTGCCATTACTTCGGTTCGTGACTCGCAATCCGCTTGCCTTCGCCATCGTACACCTGCATCGGAATTTTCGCATTTTCCGCGATCGCCTCCAAGGCCTTTTGCAAAGTAGCAACGTGCTTTTCCACAGCTTGGCGACTCTTCACAGAATTATTGTTATTCGCCTGAATGAAAGTTTGTTGCAACTTCTCCACGTAATCGGAATTCATCTGCACCGCAATCAAACCATTGCTCACAGTATAGTCACAAATTTTTGGCTTGCCTTTGCAAGTTCTATCTAAATCCGTGCGCGCTTTTTGCAAGTTTCTTTCTTCCCGCAACTTAACTTCCGCTTGCTGCAATGATGTTGTATAGGATTCTATCAGCGGTTTGGCTTTTTGGGAATAGGAAGTAGCCGCCGGAACTTGCTCCGCGTAACTCAAAGCTCTTCGCCAGTTTTCCGATGCTTTAAACCAGCCGTTTTTGCCCTCAAAAATTCGAGCTTCCGCTGCTAAAGTCACAGCTTGAGTGTAGGCATTTTCCGAAATTCCTTCCACATTTCGGCGCTCGCGAGCTTGTGAAAGCTTGGTTTCGTATTTCGGAACTAGCAATCTACCTAGTTGATAAGATTGCGTGTTGCTGGGAATTTCTGATATAATTCCTAGGGCTTTTTCCCAACCTGCTTCCACTTGTCCCCATGTCTGCGATGTCTGAGCTACTGCTTCCCGAGCTTCTGCTATTTGGGCTGCACTTTTGGCGGCGATCAACAGTTTTTCGGCTTGTTTTTCTGTGCCTAATTGCCGATTTCCAGTGGCTAAATTCTTTCGGTATTCCTTCGCCTTTGTCTGAGCATATGGATAAACTGGGCTGCTTGTGGGGATTTCTCCGAGTTGGCCGATCGCACTTTGCCACAATTTTTCGGCTTGCTGCAAGCTCTGTTCGGAAACAGGCGGATTTTGGGTTTTCCCGGCTGCCGACTGTGCGAGGCGCGCTGCATCGATCGCAGATGTGATATTTTGACTTTGCTCCTGATATTTTTCGATCGCAGTTTGAGCCTCACCGCGATGAATTGACCAAGCCGGAATTGGTTCCAAAAGTGCGATCGCCTGTTTTAACTGTTCCTGCGCCTCTTCCGGGCTGCTAGCAACCTTGGAAGTTTTCAGAGTCTTCGCCGAATTGTCGCTCAACTGTTTGGCATTGGCTAATGCAGTACATTCTCCGATGACGCAGGGCCGACTCAGCAGGTAATAACCGCCCGCCAAAATCACCGCCACCAGACTTACCATTCCGGCCACCACCAACATCGTAAACGGTGAAGTCTTCGGCGTTTCGGCGACTGTTACCGCTTCCATATCCAGCGCATCGAAGGGATTTTCTGCGATATTTTCCGGGATTGCAGCTACCTTAAAGGCGATCGGATCGGAATCGCTGGAACTCTCGGAAAAATTAGGGAAATATTCATCACCGCCCGCATTTTTAACATCCGTTTCTAACGATATCTCCTCCGCTACATCCGGCGTCTCAGCAGCATTTTCTGCTAAAACTATCCCCGTTTCTGCTGCGGGTTGCTTCTCGGGTTTTTTTAGCACTTCCACTGTTCTGGGTCTTGACAAAACAGGGTTGTGCATGGTAAAAGAATGGAAAGCATAAGGCTGTTTTTGCCCGGTGATTTTGAGGCAAAGTCCAATCTGTTGAATCGATTCCGGTTCTATTTCGAGAATTGCTGCTTCTAGCACCGCAAAAGTCGGTTTAGCTTTGAGAACTAAACTACGCGGGTGTTCTCCCACAACAGTTAAAGAGTCATCTCGAAAATCGCAACTGATATAAAGCGGTAAATTTTTAAATCCGGCTGCTTGCAAGTGCTTTTGTAACTCTACTTCTAGAATTTGTGCCTTGCTTTGTCGCGCTGCTACTGTCATATTTTTTCCTCCTCTGTCTACTATCACCACACTTGAAATTTTAGATTTTAGATTTTAGATTTTAGATTGCAATTTCGGATTGTGAAATTGCAAAATAGTCGGTATTCTGATTTGTTTGAACTTTTGCACCAACTCAGGCAAATCTTAAGTCTCAAATCTCAACTCTCAAATCTTAACTCTCAAATTTCAACTTGCAAGGCCTCTCCATAACTTTCGCTGAAATAAACTTGAGTCACATCAAAACGGCCGCCGTATTGTTTCAAAGGTTCTGCTGCATAACCAAGCGGTAGCAAACAGCATACATCTACTTCTGCGGGAATTTGAAAGGCTTCTTTCACCTTAGCTGCGACAAAACCTTCCATCGGACAACTGTCTACTCCAAAGCTTTTAGCTGCAATCATTAAATGAGCTACTGCGAGCATTGTATGTCTGTTTGTCCAAGCTTCTACGGACTCAAAGCATGGATGGTTCTCGAACAATTGCGGGATTGCTTGTCGCATATAACCAGCTAAATTCTCGTTCATTCCACCTACGGCTTTGCCCAATTCGATGACGGCTTCGGTGTTTTCGGGTTGGGCGGCGCGCCGATCGCCACAACAGATTAACACGATCGGGGCTTCTACCACTTGCCGCTGGTCGAAGGCACAAGCTTTTAATTTTTCTTTGCTGGCTGGATCTTTAAGTACAATAAACCGCCAAGGCTGCAAATTATAACCGGAGGGCGATCGCACTCCCAAGCGCAAAATCTCTGCCAATATTGCTGGGGGAATCGGATCGCACTTGAAGCTGCGCGCGGCCCGCCGGCTTTCGATCGCAGTTTTAACATTAATTGAAGGTTGGATTTCAATTGGCATGGATTATTGGTTATTAGTTATTAGTTATTGGTTATTGGTTATTGGTTATTGGTTATTGGTTATTGGTTATTGGTTATTGGTTATTGGTTATTGGTTATTGGTTATTGGGTCAACTGTCAACTGTCAACTGTCAACTGTCAACTCTATCCCAAGCCTAACTCGCGCTTGAGTAAATTAATCGACTTAGAGCCGATGTAATTTTCCGAGCATACCAGTTGCGGAGGACGAATAATATCCTCTCTGGCGGCGTTAATGGCAGCTTTTACTGTAGCAAAACTCGGTTGGTCGCAGAAAATAGTTCTAGCCGATCGCACGATCGAGTTAATCTTGTAAGCATCCGACAGCAAAGCCGTCATCACCAGCAAATCCTCGCCCCGGAGACTGTGAATAATCACTTCAGTCGATCGCAACATTCCCGAACTCAGGCTCACGATACCCAAATAACTGTCCTTCGGCAAACTCCCCACTAACTGAATTTCCTGAACATAATCATAGATGTCTACGGGAATCACTCGCACCGAACGCGGCGCCGAAATCAATTCCGCTTGTCCGATAAAATAACGACTGGTGATTACAGTTCCCGCAGAGATGTTATCCAGAAAAGTACCTAAATCTTCCATCGCCACTAACTGGATGGGAATCCGCAAAGCTTGTTCCAGTTCTTTCGCCATCAGCTCACCCACGCCGATGTCTTCTGTGGGGGCTGTGACGACCACCCGCGCGCTGCACCGGAGTCGCCAGTCAATTTCGGCCAAAAATAATTCCCTAGCTTGGTTGAGCGTACAGCCCTGTCCCAGCAGTTGATCCATACTTTCTTGCACTATTTTATTGGCAAGGGGATATTCATCAAGAATCGGGGATTTGAGTTTGCTGCCGCCTTCGTGCCCTTGGGCGCGCACGTAAATCCCCGATCCGGCTTGGGCTTCTACGAGTCCGGTATTTTCTAGTTGTCGGTATACTTTGCTGATGGTGTTGCGGTGCAAACCCGTCTGCATCGCTAGCTGCCTCGTGCTGGGCAAGCGGTGCCCGGGCGGAAACTGGCGCGAGGCGATCGCAAACCTGATTTGATTGAATAGTTGCGTAGATGCAGGGATCTCGCTATCTGTTTGAATATGAAACTGAACCATATTAAAGGCTCCGACGACTTTAATTTAATATTGCTATCAGAAAATTGGGTTAAAAACCCCGTCCTTTTAGGACGGCTTTTTGCCATTGTTAAGTAAAATGACAAATCCATCTCCACAAATGAATATGGTAGAATAACCACATCAGACAAGATGTAAAAACCTACCCCCGGACTGGGGGAAAGTCTACGCCCAAAACATTTTTGAGGAGATATGACCACGCACTCTTTTGTGCAAACGTGGTCAGCCTGGGAACCCACGCTTGCGCGGGATATTAAGACCCAAAAGTCTTAAGAATCCTCGTACCTGATAGTCGAGGAGTGTCAAAGGATCTATATACCGCACATGGGATTGCCCGGATATCTCTGCATACAGCATAATCTGATTTGGTTCCTCTGCGACGGCAGTTTTGCTTGATTTGCGATCGGGCCTGATTTGTAAGTGCGATCGCAGCCTCCGGCGTTTCCCTCAAAAATCAGCCGTAGGGTGCGTCAGTTTGACAATTCTCAATCATTATCAAAAATCTCACAACTGACGCACCATTTATCCCCGGGTGCGTCAGTTGTGAGATTGTGAATTTATCGCAAAAATTTGCCAAGCTGACGCACCCTACTGCACTTAATTTGATTTAATCTACGGCTATTTCCATCTCACTTGCAGTCTTTCTCCCCTTCATAAAATAAGTCCGCATTTCCCCTTTACCCTTAATCTCAATCAAACCCCGCTCTTGAAATTCATATTTATCCCGCAGCAACTCGTAAGTATAGATACTAACTTGAATGCTGCCGGGGATGCCGTGAGATTCCATGCGGCTGGCTGTATTCACCGCATTTCCCCACAAATCGTAAATGAATTTTTTAGTGCCGATTACCCCCGCTACCACCGGGCCGCTATTAATTCCGATGCGGATGTCAAAATTCGAGTCTAGCTTCACATTTAATTCCTGAATTGCCGCTAGCATATCCAGTGCCATTTCGGCGATCGCCTCTGCGTGATCTGGGCGCTCAATGGGAATGCCACCTACTACCATATAAGCGTCCCCGATCGTCTTAATTTTTTCCAACCCGTGCTTGTCAGTCAGTTGGTCAAAAGTTGAAAAAATTTCATTCAGCAAGTATACCAATTTTGTGGCGGACATCGTAGTAGAAATTTGAGTAAAATTCACCAAGTCAGCGAAAAGAATTGTAGCTTTTTCAAACTTGTCCGCAATTACCCCCGGTTCGTGCTTCAACCTATCTGCAATAGCTTCTGGTAAAATATTTAGCAGCAAACTATCAGTTTTTTTCTGTTCTTTTCTGAGAGCAGATTCCATCTGCTTGCGCTTGGTGATATCGTGAAAGAATACAGAAATGCCATCGTGAGAAGGAAAAGCCCGCACTTCCAACCAGACTTTTAAGGGATGATAATATTTGTCAAAAGTTACTCCGACTTGTTTAGATACAGCTTCATGAGACTCTTTATAGAATACCGAATTTACTAAATCTGGATACTCTTCCCAAAAATTTTTACCAAAAAGTTCTTCCGGCTCGCGCTGCAAAAATTGCGCTGCTTTATAATTGACGTAAGTAAATCGCCACTGGGGATCGAGAGCAAAAAAAGCATCACTCATTCCTTCTAAAAAATTGACAATTTGCTCGTCACTAGAACGGAGTTTTGCTTCTACTTGTTTTTGCCTGAGTTGCGCCCGCTTTAATTTAGCATAATTAATTCGCAACTCCATTTGGCTAATAACTTGCCTTCCTAAAGTCCGCAGGGCTTCTAGTTGTTCTGAGGTGAGATGGCGAGGAACTGTATCTATGGCGCACAAAGTGCCAATGGGGAAACCCTCAGGAGTTACTAACGGTGCCCCAGCATAAAACCGAATATTTGGATCGGAAGTTACTAGCGGATTGCCGGCAAAGCGATCGTCTTCCATAGCATTAGGTATAACTAGCAATTCGTTGGGATTTAAAATAGCGTGAGAACAAAATGCTATCTCTCTGGGAGTTTCTGTTGCTCCAAGACCGACTTTTGATTTAAACCACTGTCTGTTAGTATCTACTAAGCTGACTAAAGCAATAGGAGTGCCGCAAATATAGGATGCTAAAGCTGTTAAGTCATCAAAAGCTCCTTCGGCATCTGTATCGAGAATATTGTAGTGGTTAAGTGCTTTTAGCCTGTCTGCTTCATTGCTAGGCAAAGGTGCAGATTGCATCGGTGGCGGTGCGACTACACTTTTTGTCCGAAAAATGCGCGCCAGTCTCCGTGCTGCAAATTTTTGGACTTGCACCGCTAGTTTTTCAACGAACACAAACAGACCGATTTGCCAAGCTTTATTCATATTTATTTATGTTGGTCACACATGATGGAACTGCGGGCGATCGCACTGAAAGCATCTCAGGTTTGCATTTGTAGTGCATTTCAAGAGTTCTCGTGCTATGTATAGCACGCAAGCCAGCACAGCACTTTCAACAGTTGACAGTTGACAGTTGACAGTTGACAGTTTGAGAGCGACCTCTACCCTTAAGTCAGAGGATTGGAGTAATGAATAGTCTAATTTTCATTTCTCCCTCAAAGGGAAAGGCTTTCAACCAATTCTTTCTGGTAAAAAAAATGCTTTTTGCAAAAATTGAGATGCTGGCGATCGCACTTTTGGCGATCGATACCTATGCACTTATCCCAACTAAGTCCTCAATCTCCAGAGCTTTTGTTGGCAGTTCCCCCGTCAATACTTCTCTACCCCCTGCGCTCACAAGTATATCATCCTCAATGCGTATCCCCCGGACATCCGCAAATTTACCCAACTCGTCCCAGTTTACGAAATTTTCATATTTGGCGCGAGTTTCTGGGTTATTTAAGATAGCCGGAACTTGGTAAAAACCCGGTTCAATCGATACCAGCATTCCCGATCGCAAAACACGATTAAGTCGCAAAAATCCCAGCCCAAACCGACTGCTTCTCACTCTCCCCGCTTCATAGCCTGCCAAATCTCCCAAATCTTCCATATCGTGAACATCCAAACCAATTAAATGTCCGATTCCGTGCACAAAAAACAGCGCGTGAGCATCCATTTCTACCAAATCGTCAACATTACCCCGCAAAATACCCAAATCGACCAATCCTTCCGCCATAATTCTAGCAGCCAACAGGTGAATGTCTTGATATTCCACGCCGGGACTAATCTTATCAATACAAGCATCATGGGCTGCCAAAACTACATCATAAATCGCTCTTTGAGTCGGAGAAAACTTGCCCGAAACCGGCCAAGTGCGAGTCACATCAGCCGCCCATCCCATTGACGATTCTGCACCGACATCTGCTAACAGCAAATCTCCTGCTTGTACCGGATTGTGATAGTGTTCGCTGTGCAAAACTTCCCCCTGCACGGTGACAATACTTGGGTAGGCGTAAGTCATATTTTCCGAGATGATGACACTTTCCATAGCCGCCCGCACACCCGCTTCAATCTTAGCTGTTGGAGTTGCCCTCATGCCCGCTTTGTGAGCTGCTACGGTGACAGCCGCAGCTTGACGCAATTCAACCAAACTGGCTGCATCGTGGCTCAGGCGCAGCGAGACGATCGCCTGAGTTAACTCTAGATCGATGCCGGTTGGCGATTTGGAGGGTGCTAAAGAGCGATCTAGAATATCCGACTGTTGCAACCGGATCGAGCTATCCTGAAGGGCGATCGTAGCTGCATTTGTCCCTCGCGCTTTCAACTCACTCATGGGGAAAGCAGCATCAGCGCCAATTCGTTCAGCAATTTCCGCTCTTTTCGGCATTTCCCCGTGCCAAAGCGTGCTACCAGGATCGGCATCATCTAAGAACAGTTCTAACTTGCCCGATTCTAAACGAATCGCAGCATTTTCTAACGGCAAACCAGCAAAATATAGAAAGTGACTGCTGGCGCGAAAAGGATAAACAAGTGCCGGATAATTGCGAGGAATGCTGCGGCCAGACCATAGAATTACAGGAAAATCAATTAAACTGGCCAGTTTTTGCCGCCGTTCGTGTAAAATATTTCTTAACAATTCATCACCTTTTGTAATTTGCATGGGTCAAAATTCATAATTTTGAGTTCGGTTTGTAGTAAGGACTTCAGTCCTTTGATTCTAAGCATCACAGCACAAAAGTCCAGGCTTCAAATTTAGCAGCCATTTTGGGGAAAAGCCTCATCTTTATTTTCTTTTTTGCTGCACTCTTTAGTGCTATGTTTGCGATCGTCTTTGTCATCATCCTGGGCCTAATTTTGTTCACCACGAACCTTCGCCGACTGCCAGGATAAAAAAGTTGAAAGTGTTACTGCACAAGCAATACAGCAAGAATTCAACACCCGGGATCTGCCAAATTAGTCGATCGGATTGTTGTTGATTTTGTGACATGAGTAATAGCCTCTATTGACGATCGTATATTTTAGACTTTAAAGTATAAGTAAATTCACTGAAAAAAATATGAAAACTTCTCACACAACTTCTAAAACTTCGGTGCAAGTACGCGATTGGCCGATCGAACACTTGCCGGGATTGAGCAACGCAAACCAGTCTCAACTAGAAGAGTGCGGCATCACAACAATCGGACAACTAATTCGGATGACGAAAACACCGGCGGCGAAAGTGCTGCTAGCACAGCAATTACAGATTAACGTTCAAAATCTTAATAAATGGGTAGCAATGGCAGAGCTGGCTCGAATTCCGAGTGTAGGCTGTCAGTATTGCGGGCTGTTGCTGCACGCAGGCGTTGCTTCAGCCGCTCAATTGGCTCAAATGCCTGTGGAGAGACTGCACCAACAAATCCTCAGACTCCACGTAGCGACAATGCAGCGCAATGATTTGACTCCTTCAGTCGATCGCGTGCAAAAATGGGTTCTACAAGCTAGATTAGTTAGCAGTCATTAGTTATTGGTTATTAGTTATTAGTTATTGGTTATTGGTTATTTGTTGCTTCCAATGCCCAATGCTTTTCGACCCAATTCCCAATTCCCAATTCCCAATTCCCAAATATTATGTCTGTTCAAGTTTACGGAATTCCCAACTGCGGAACCTGCAAAAAAGCTTTCCAGTGGCTCAAAGATAACGCTGTCACTTACGAATTTATTAACACAAAAGAACAGCCACCCACTCGCGAAACCATTCACAAATGGGTAGCTACTTTAGGTTTTCAACCAATGCGAAATACATCCGGTCAATCTTACCGCGCCTTGGGTGACGAGAGGCAAGACTGGACGAATGCAGAGTGGGTGGAAGCTTTTGCTAAAGATGCGATGCTGCTGAAACGTCCTCTTTTTGTTAAAGATGGAACGGCTGTTTTAGTAGGTTTCAAAGCAGAAGTGATTCGCGAAAAATTGGGGATTTGAACAAACTAAGTTGAGCGTATTTTTCGCATAAACTTCATTTCACCGATATCATCAGTGAAACCCCAGCGTTTGTAAAATGGGATCATTTTCGGCAAACAGTTAAGAGACAAATTCTCCACGGCTTGCAGTTGGGGATGATTTAAGACTGCATCCATCAACACCTTACCCAGTCCCATCTTTCTGTATGTTGGGTGGACAATCACATCAAAAATTGTGCCTCTGTAGACAAAATCAGTCATGACGCGGGTAAAGCCAATTAGCCGTAGCTTGCGGGGCGGGACGCCATCGCCCTCATCGACCAAACCAATGATAACATCAGTCGCGGCCAGCATCCTCACCACATCCTCCCGCTTCCGCTTGTCGCACCAAAACTCGTTTTTGTACAAATCCATCAAGTCGGAAACCTGACTTTCAGTCAGAGTTTCGACGATTCGATACTTATCCATGTTGTCGGTCATACTGAATTTTACCGTAATCTAGTTTAATTGCGCGATCGGCTAGATCGAAATAGCGATCGTCATGACTAATCACAAACACCGTTTTCCCGCGGCGCTTCAACTCCGGTAACAACTGCTTGTAAAAAATATCCCGAAAAAACGGATCTTGATCCGAAGCCCACTCATCAAACAAATAAATCGGCCTATCTTCCAAATAAGCCGTCAACAAAGCCAACCGTTTTCGCTGCCCCTGAGACAAAGCCGTAGTAGATAAAATACCATCTTTCACCTCAACCTTCTTATCCAAATGAAATTCACGCAGATATTCAGCCGCCTGATTGTCCAAATCGTGATTAGTCATCCCCAAAAGGCGATCGAACAAATAGAAATCCGAAAAAATAGCAGAAAAATGCTGCCTGTACCACTCTCTATTGTCATTAGTAATCTGCTGTCCATCTAAGAGAATATCTCCAGATTCAGGAATGTACAAACCAGTAAGTAACTTAGCAAAAGTAGACTTACCGCTGCCATTACCACCCACAATAAACACCAATTCACCCGGATGAAACTTTAAACTAATTTCGCCCAAAACAAAATTACTGTCTTCCTTATCTCCCGGATAGCTGTGAGTAGTCCCCTTCAACTCCAGGATTTTCCAATCAGCATTTTTCACTGGTTGAAGCGCAGCATTTATCTCAGCTTGACTCGCCAAAGCCAATCCCATTTTCTCAATCTTCTCCACAGAAGTATTAGCCCTAAAAATAGCCGGCAACCTTTGCAAAATATTCTGAAACGGAGACATCAAATAGGTACTTGTCAGAATATAAGCTGACAAAACAGGCGTAGAAACTGCCACAAATTTCGGCACAGCAAACAACAGCAAACCAATCAGCATAAAAAATAGCAATTGCCCGACTCCCGTCGCCACTGCTGCGGTATTCAGCGCCTGCAAATTGTAATCGCGGGAATCAGCAGCACTTACCTGCAACTCTTCATCAAAAAATTCCTGACGGCGCAACGAATGCAGTTTAAGTTCCTTAATTCCTTCAGTAATGCTGCGAAAATGCTTGAACAATATATCTTGTTCTTCCCGCGCCAAATCAAAAAATTTCCGCATTTTGTTAAGCAGCAACTGTACCGTACCAATAGTCAGCGCTAAAAAAGCAAATACAACAGCAAAAACAACCCCCGAAAGCGTGCTTAAATAAGTCAAACACCCAACAACAACGGCAATATCAACGCAGAGAAAAGGAATCAAAAATATAGTATTAGAAAGAGTTCCCACATCATCGGTAAGGGTAGCCAGCAACCGATTAGCGCCCAATTCTTCCAAGTGCCGCAAAGGAGAAGACAAAATCCCTCGACTCAAACTCAGCCGCAAATTGTAAACAGCTTCTTGAGAAAGGTAGATTAACAAAAATTGGGAGATAACTCCGGTGACGAGGGCTAAAACTGCCAATCCAGCAAAATACCAGACTAAATTTTGATTGGAATTATCGCTGATGGCGCGGTTGATGAAAGCAATTAACTGGGCGCTGCAACCACCGCTAATTAAGCCTGTGAGTATGGCGATGGAAACATTCAACCAAGAAGCTTTTAATAGTAGCCAGATTACATTCATGCGATTTTACTTTGAGTTTAATAAGTGTTCGTAGTGAGGACTTCAGTCCTCTCTTATTTGAAGAGGACTAAAGTCCTCACTACGAACCTGATTGATGCGGACTAAAGTCCTCACTACGAACCTAATTGATGCGGACTAAAGTCCTCACTATGAACCTAATTACTGATGCAATTCAGTCTCGTCTGTTTCAAATATTACTTGATTGTAAATCTCGCTCATTGACATTTGCACTCCCAGCCCAGGGAAAGCAACTGTTACAGATTCTCCCTCATATTCCTGAAACAACCATTGATTTGATTCATTCTTAATATATTGTTCCACTAAAAATTCTTGTTGGCTGACTAATACATACTCGCGGAATTCAGGGATCGATCGATAAAACCGAAACTTATCCTCTCGATCGAAATCCTTAGTAGACTTAGAAAGCACTTCCACAATCATGATTGGATTAAGTATCTCATCACTGCGCCCTTCGCTAAAAACTGGTTCTCCTTCAATCACCATCACATCGGGGTAAGTTCCCCGTCGATATCGAGGAATCCACAACCGCAAATCGTTGTGAAAAACCTCAAAAGGCTGCCCCTCCAGCAAGTTTCCTAAAACTCTGCTCAAATTTCGGATAATCCGGCTGTGATTAATTGTGCCGCCTGTCATCTCTACAATTTCTCCATCGCGATATTCATTTCTAAACTCGGTAGTTTCTTCTAACTCTCGGTACTCATCTGGAGTATAAAAGTTTTGCTTGGTTTTTACTAACATTTTCACCTCTGTTGCGACTTTGTTAATTATTGACTTCGGAAGCATTCATTTCAATAACTGTTGCTTCATTCAGCACGGGAAAATTTACCGAATTCGCAATATAACAAACATGATGTGCATTGTCGTGCAAACTGCGTGCTTTTTCCAAATCATTACCAGCTTCGATGGTTACTTTCGGACGTAGAATTACCTCGGTAAATCTAATTTTGCCATCTTTTTGTGTCATTGTACCTGTCGCTTCATCCGAGTAAGAAATCACCCGAATCGCAGCACGAGCACATAAAGCAAGATAGCTCAACATATGGCAAGCTGACAGCGACATTACCAATAAATCTTCTGGATTGTACAGTGCAGCATCGCCCCGAAAAGTTGGGTCTGCTGAACCTAGGAATGGTGGTTTACCCTCGATATTTATTGTATACTCGCGAGAATAAGCATCATAAGATGAAGTAGTACCTTGACTGGCACCTGTCCAAACTGTATGGATGCGGTAGGTGTGTTCTTTGCTCATTTATATTAATTTGGTAATTAAAATTATAATTAATATTATATCACAGGATCTGTTTGTAGTGAGGACTTCAGTCCGCATCAAATGCTGAGGACTGAAGTCCTCACTACGAACCGATTTTTTGAATTGAAAAAGCGCCTAACTTGTTACAGTTAGGCGCTATATAATCTTTCAAGATTCCCGAAAATTAATCGTTGCGAGACACAAGATTTGATTCAACTTTAGTAGTTGCAACTGGTACAATCCGACTCAATGCTGATTGCAGCATCGGAGTTTTGGTGACAGAATCGTTTGCTAAGTTAAACAAAGGGTTCGATAAAATTCCTGCCAATGTTGTTGCAACTAAGGTGAGTACAACGCTGACCTGCAATGGCCGCATTCCCTGAAGGTTCCAGCGAACTGGCGGATAGTTTTTCACGGAGTCTGACATTTCTTGAGGTTCTTTTACTACCATCATTTTGACGACGCGGATGTAGTAGTAAATTGAAACTACGCTGGTGATTAATGCCAGGATAACTAAGCCGTAAAGTCCAGCTTGCCAGCCTGCCCAAAATAGATAAATTTTGCCGAAAAATCCAGCCAGTGGCGGAATTCCACCGAGGGAAAGCAGGCAAATACTTAAGGCTAATGTTAGCAGCGGGTCTTTTTGATACAAACCGGAGTATTCGCTGATTTGGTCGGTTCCTGTCCGCAGGGAGAAGAGGATGATGCAGGCGAAAGCGCCTAGGTTCATGAACAGGTAAACCAACATATAAAATATCATGCTGGAGTAACCGGCTTCGGTTCCTGCGACTAAACCAATCATCACAAATCCGGCTTGGGCGATCGACGAATAAGCTAAAAGCCGCTTCATGCTAGTCTGGGCGAGGGCCACCACATTGCCTAACACCATGCTGAGTATGGCTAAGGCTGTGAATACGAAGTGCCACTGTTCTGTGAGTGCGGGGAATGCACTTGTTAATAACCGGATGGCTAGGGCAAAACCGGCGGCTTTGGAACCGACGGAAAGGAAGGCAACAACTGGTGTGGGCGAACCTTCGTAAACGTCTGGAGTCCATTGGTGGAAAGGAACTGCGGAGATTTTGAAGGCGATTCCGGCGATCGCAAAAATCAATGCAATCACCAAACCAAGAGATTCACCGTTATTAACTGTAGAAAGGTTGGCTGCGATCGCACTTAGAGTAGTTTGGCCGCCAGACAATCCGTACAGCAGCGAAATACCGTAGAGAAACACCGCCGAAGAAGATGCACCAATTAACAAATATTTCAAAGCAGCTTCATTGGAACGCGGATCGCGTTTTGTGTAACCCGTCAGCAAATAAGACGAGATACTCAGAGTTTCCAACGAAATAAAAATCATCACCAATTCATCGGCGCCACTGAGGAACATTCCCCCCAAAGTAGCCGTGAGCAAAATGCCGATAAATTCCGCTAAAGCAGTACCCGTTTGCAGTACGTAGCGCACGGATATCAAAATAGTGACAGCCGCCGTCAAAGCGATAATTCCGCGAAACACCAAACTCAAGGCATCGCTGTTAAAACCGCCCAGAAACGAGATAGTGTTAGTGTTATCCCACTGCAAACACAAAGCAGCGACGGCGGCTAGCAAACCCGCAACGGCAACGTAGGGAGTCCAAGCCGAGGAACTGCGGCCTACGATTAAATCGCCGACGAGAACCACCAAGAGGGTGATGATGACAATTCCCTCGGGTAAGATAGTTCCAGCGTTTAGCTGGGCTGCAAGAGTAGCAAAATCCATATTTTCAGTCACGTTGGGTAATACAGGCCCAAAAGGCTGTAATGGGCAGTTAGCTCGTAAAAATTCTTTACCAAACTGGATTGTAGCTGATTACAGCTTCGCGATCCCAGTTTTGAGATGTTTGTTGCCAGATAAGTTGATACAAGGTACGTAGTTACTCTCTTTGCGCTCTTTCATATAGATTTAAAGAGCGCTGAAGCGCAACAACATACCTAAGCGTTAACTCCCATATTCTGCCTGTTGCGTCCAGGAGTGTAGAAAATTTAACCAATTACTCAACATGACTGACTCGCTAAGTGCCTACAAACAGCAGATTCTGAATGACTTTAACAACCGCCCGGATTACGAAAATGAATTTCACAAACGGGCTGCAACTCGGTTAGTAGAATTGGCAAAATTGCGATCGCACCAGCAAGTTCTAGATATCGCTACCGGCACAGGTTTAGCGGCGATTGCGGCGGCCCAGGTTGTTGGGGCTCTTGGCTGGGTTTTGGGAACTGACTTTGCTGCGGGAATGTTGCAGCAAGCGAGGCAGAAAGTTGCAGGTTTAGGGCTGGCGAATATCGAGTTTGCCGAAGCAGACGCCGACGAACAAGAATTTTCCGACAACCAATTTGATGTAATTTTGTGTTCCAGTGCGATCGTCTATTTTACAGGTATTCCACAAGCTCTCCGTCAATGGTACAATGCTCTGAAACCGGACGGAACTCTCGCGTTTTCCTGTCTGGCAGAAACCTCTCCAACTACATCTATATTGTTTCGGGAAGTTGTGCAGCGATACGGCATTACGATTCGCAATCCCAACGAGTTACTGGGGACGCACGAGAAGTGCTGCCAAATTTTGCGATCGATCGGGTTTGAGAATATTGAAATTACCAACGAGCAATTTGGATTTGACTTACAAGATGCAGAAGCTGCTTGGAATGGCAACGCAAACAGCGCATTTGGACTTCAGGGAGTGCAATGGTCATACCAGCAATGGGAACAATGCAAACAAGACTATTTTGCCGCAATAAATGCAGTCTCAAGGGCACAAGACTTTTGGAACGATGTCACAATATTTTTTGTAATTGCCCGCAAATCTAATATAGGCGATCGCCCAAGCTCCGAAAATTTTTTCGCTTCACCCCTTGACACTGACGCCACGTGAGGGTTTTACGATTGATTCATTCCGCGATCGACTCTGAACCGAAAGGAGGAAAGGTATGCCACCCTTGGCGATGAAAGTCGGCGATTTGGCAAAACAAACAGGTGTGTCCGTCCGGACACTGCATTACTACGAAGAAATTGGTTTACTCTCGCCGTCGGGGCGGACTGAAACAGGCTATCGGCTGTATGCGAATAATGACATTATCCGCTTGCAGCAAATCGTATCGCTGCGACAAATCGGCTTTTCCTTAGAGGAAATCCGAGGATGTTTGGAACAGCGGAATTTCTCGCTAGAGCAAATCATTCAACTCCATGTAGCGCGTCTGAAAGAACAGATTGATTTGTCTCACCGATTGCTCAACCGATTGGAGTCGATTTCTAGCAGTTTACAATCGGCACAATCGGTTTCCGTCGAAAATTTGATTCACACCATTGAGGCAATTTGTATGTTTGAAAAATACTACACGCCTGAACAATTGGAAACCATCAAGCAACGCCGGGAGTTGTTGGGAGAGGAACGAATCCAGCAAAGTCAAACAGATTGGCAAAAACTCATTGAACAGGTTCGGACTCAAATGAAAAACGGCACAGATCCGGCTGACGAATCGGTGCAAGTCTTGGCTCGACGCTGGCTATAACTGGTTCAGGAGTTCACGGGCGGTGATGCGGAAATTGCGCGATCGCTCAACAATATGTATCAACAGGAAGGAGTAGAGGTTGTCTCCCAGGGTGCACTTGATTCAGCCGTGTCTGAATATATCGGCAGAGCGATCGCAGCCTTGAAACAATCAGCATAGTGAGTTTCCAGAAACTGGCTAAAAAATTGGGCGTTGCTTAATCAGGGTATGAAAAAAATAAGTTAAAAATCCCCAAGCTTTGTCGATACTGGTTTCTATGACTGGCATATTTAGCCTTTCATACCGTAATTAGCAACTATACAAAATAACCGGGCATTTGTTAAGAAATTTGAGATTTTGTGCTGCTGGCGATCGACTTATGATATATTTCTTAAACCTGAAAGCGGGAAAGTCCGGTGCAATTCCGGCGCTGTGCCGCAACTGTGAGAGTCAGAATGCCGATTTCAGGGCGCGTTTGCCGCGTTTACTTTTAGGTTCCCTGCGTCGCACGGGGAAGGAGATTATTTGTTGCTTTTGAGTGATTTACCGACTTGTCCCGGCTTATTTTACGGTTCCCAAGCCCGAGACGGCGTTTTATCGAGGATGCGGATTCCGGGGGGAATTTTAAATGTACAGCAGTGTTGGTCGATCGCCAATTTAGTCGATCGCTACAGTATCGGCTGTTTGCAAGTCACAAATCGGGCAAATTTACAAATCCGAGAATTGCACTCGGAAATTCCCTCAGAAGTTTGGCAAGATTTACAGGAATTGGGATTAGCGTCTCGGCGCGTTGAAGTTGACCAAATTCGCAATATAATGGCAAGTCCGACAGCAGGAATCGATCGCCAAAACTTACTGGATACTCGCCCGCTAGTTGCAGCTTGGGATAATTACCTGCAAACCCATCCTGAGTTATCGGAACTTTCCGCTAAATTCAGCATTGGCTTTGATGGCGGAGAATTAGTTTCTATCCGGAATTTCCGCAATGATATTTTATTAGTGGCAAAAAGGCGATTGACAAATTCCAAAATTATTTTTGGTCTGCATTTCAACGGCGTTGAGACCGGAATTATAATCGAAGAATCGCAATGTATTGTAGTATTAGCAAGCTTAACAAACGCGTATCTTGAATATACAAAAAGTCAGCCTCGAATTGATGGTAAAAAACCGCGTTTGCGTCATCTACTCGCTGATTGGGGTACAGAAAAATATCTAGAACAAGTAGAGAAAAATTTGCCGTTTGCATTGCGGCAAGAGGCGATCGAACTTTTTCTAAAAGACATATCCAACAACTCTTGTGGAACAGGCATCCTGCCTGTCACGAGCGCACCCAACGGTAATCTCGGCATTCACAGTCAACGACAGTCCGATTTCTCCTACATCGGCATTGCACTCCCCCTAGGCAAGCTAGAATCAAAGCAACTGAGAAATTTGGCAAATTTAGCCCAAAATCTAGGCGGAAGCACCCTGAGACTTACGCAGTGGCAAAATCTGCTGATTTCTGACATCCCCAACTCCCAGGTTTGCGAGGTCAATCAGCAAATCGCCGATTTAGGATTGCACTCATCTGCAACTCGCCTAGATTCCTGCTTAGTTGCGTGCGCCGGTAGCAGCGGCTGTGCGTCAGCAGCGACAGATACTCAAAGTGACGCCCTAGCAATGGTGAGGGATTTAGCGCAAAAACTGACGATCGACCGATCGATCAATATACATTTCAGCGGATGCGAAAAATCCTGCGCCCAACACCAGCCAATTGATATCACCCTAGTAGGAATTCAGATTCAGCAGAAAGGCGAAACGATCGCAGGTTACAACATTTATGCAGGTACAAAAGACTTGCCCTTTGGACGGCAAATCTTCCCAGCCATTAGTGTAGCCGAGATGCCTCGTGCGATCGAGCGAATGTTGCGCGTCTACCAGCGGTTTCGAGAACCTCGCGAGTCATTAGGTGAATTTTGCGATCGGTGGGCGATCGACAAATTGCAGAAATTACTGAACCCAGAAAATCATTAAAACAGACAAACTGTCATTATCTCCCCTTCTCTTTCTTACTTCGCGCCCTAGCGCTGACGCGCGGCTTCGCCTAAAGCGCCTTCGCGGTTCATTAAAAAAAGCCATTCCACAAATCAAACAAACTTCCCCTAACAATTTTAAATAAAGTTAAGTACAGTCTCCCAATTACCAATTCCCAATGCCCAATTCCCAATTCCCAATTCCCAATTCCCAATTCCCAATTATCTTAATGATTGACTACATCCGAGACGGAACAGAAATCTACACCAAATCCTTCGCCACAATCCGCGCCGAAGCAGACTTATCAAACCTGCCGCCAGACTTAGAAACAGTCGCAGTGCGACTAATTCACAGTTGCGGAATGATCGACATCGTTAAAGACTTAGCAGCTTCCCCCCTTGCCGCCACCCACGGGCGCAAAGCCCTCGCAGCAGGCGCACCAATTCTGTGCGATGCCAGGATGATAGCCGAAGGCATCACCCGCAAAAGGCTTCCCGCAGACAATCCAGTGATTTGCACCCTCTGGAATCCCGATGTACCGCAGTTGGCGCGGCAAATCGGTAATACTCGATCGGCAGCAGCACTCGATTTGTGGCTAGATAAGTTAGATGGTGCAGTTGTGGCGATCGGCAATGCCCCGACTGCTTTATTCCGATTGCTGGAAATGCTGGATGCTGGAGCCCCGAAACCGGCATTAATTCTGGGTTTCCCGGTAGGATTTGTGGGGGCGGCCGAATCCAAAGCCGAACTCGCTGCCAACAGTCGGGGAGTGCCATTTATCGCGCTACACGGACGGCGCGGTGGCAGTGCGATGGCAACAGCAGCCGTGAATGCGTTAGCTAAAGAGGACGAACTATGACTAAGACTACTGGTAAATTGTACGGATTGGGCATCGGCCCTGGCGATCCGGAATTGATAACTTTGAAAGCTTATCGGATTTTGCAATCGGTGCCGGTGATTGCGTATCCGGCGATGGAAAATGGTAAAGTGCTCGCGCGCGCGATCGTCGCAGATTACTTGCGCCCAGAACAAATTGAGATTCCGATGCCACTGCCTTTTAGCCCCACGCGATCGTCTCAACCGTATTACGATATTGCAGCCGAGAAAATTGCCGCCCACCTCAGCGAAGGGCGGGATGTGGCGGTTTTGTGCGAGGGCGAACCTTTTCTCTACGGCACGTTTATGTATTTGTTCAACCGTTTGTCGGGCAAATTTACAACCGAAGTTGTGCCGGGAATTTCTTCGACGATGGCGAGTGCGAGTGCCCTGGGAGTGCCACTGACTTATCGTAACGATGTGTTAAGTATTATGCCTGCGACGTTGGACGCTGATGTTTTGCGCGATCGACTGGCGCTGGTTGATGCTGCGGTGATTATTAAGCTGGGGAGGCACTTTGCGAAAGTTCGAGACGTGCTGATTGAGTTGGGACAATTCGATCGCGCACTATATATAGAACGCGCAACTATGCCGAATCAGTCCATTCGGGCGATCGCCGATGTCGATCCGGCCCAGGTTCCCTACTGGGCGTTGGTCATGATACCCAGCCAGCAAAAGTCTGTATCTTGACCTTATTCAACCCACATTCCGCACCCTAGGGCATCACACAGTATAATTACCCTGAAGGCGTTGCTGAATCAGGGTATGAGACGATAAAAAATGCGAGATTGGAGCCGAAAATGATTTCTGGGATTTTGATTGGGAATTGGAACATCTCCAAATTTCAGATAATGAATTAGTAATTTAACTGTCGGGGCGACAAGTCGCCTATAACGCAATACGGTTCACTTAAGACAGATCCCCCCTAACCCCCCTTAAAAAGGGGAGTAGGCAGGGTGGATTAATTGTCGAGAGGTTAAATCAAGGCGATGAACGCTATTGACCGACATTATACGAGGCATTTAACAGGTTTATCGGAACTAGATAAAT
>NZ_JAEQDD010000130.1:0-13340 GCF_020737885.1 Microcoleus sp. PH2017_34_RAT_O_A
CTCTAACTCTGCGCCCTCTGCGGCCTCTGTGGTTAAAAAATCATTCATAAATCCAGGTTACGCTACGGAGTCAGCCAACTGAACATTTGACCAACAGTCCAGTCCCATAGGATTCTCGCGACTTAAAAACCAATACGCTTGGGTGAGAATTGCCATAGCGAGGAACGAAGCAATCGCAGTATCTATTCTTGACAGTTTTATCTCGATTATTTTAGCAATTTGTCAGGTATGTTAGCTAGCGGAGCGATCGTTTTTTTAACCGCAGATATCAGCGGATGAACACAGATGAACGCAGATGGAATTTCATCTGCGTTTATCTGCGTTTATCTGCGGTTAAAATTAGGTTTTCTTCTTCAACCCAAACCCAAATCAGTTACAGCGCCGACACTGCTAGAAGAAACCAACTTAGCGTATTTAGCCAAAACACCCTTAGTATACCGGGGTTTAGGAGCTTGCCAAAGAGCGCGCCGCCGCTCTAATTCTGCATCATCAACATTGAGCTGTAACAAGCGATTGTTAGCATCAATCGTAATTGAATCGCCCTCATTTACCAGAGCAATTGTGCCGCCAACTTGCGCCTCGGGTGCAACGTGACCGACAACCATGCCGTAGGTTCCGCCGGAAAAGCGACCGTCAGTAATTAACCCCACA
Source organism: Microcoleus sp. PH2017_34_RAT_O_A (assembly GCF_020737885.1). Taxonomy (NCBI): domain Bacteria; kingdom Bacillati; phylum Cyanobacteriota; class Cyanophyceae; order Oscillatoriales; family Microcoleaceae; genus Microcoleus; species Microcoleus sp. PH2017_34_RAT_O_A. Next base: position 652 of record NZ_JAEQDD010000130.1, read on the forward strand.
GAATCGCCTAAACCTGCACCAATAATTGCCGAAGTTGGTGCTAGCATTTCGCGCATTCCCGGCCCGCCTTTGGGCCCTTCGTACCTGATGACAATGACATCTCCGGCTTGAATTTTGCCAGCCAAGATTGCAGCTAAACAATTTTCTTCCGATTCAAATACCCGCGCTGGGCCGGTGATTTGCGGTTTTTTAACACCTGTAATTTTAGCAACCGATCCTTCTGTTGCCAGATTTCCCCGGAGAATTGCTAAATGTCCTTGGGCGTACATCGGATTGTCAAGAGGGCGGATGACATCTTGATCGGCGCGGGGTTCGCTGGGAATATCTGCTAGGGATTCGGCAATTGTTTTACCTGTAATTGTCAGCGCATCTCCATGCAGCAAACCGCGTTCCAAAAGCATTTTCATTACTAGAGGAATGCCGCCGGCTTTGTGCAAATCGGTTGCTACGTATTTGCCGCTTGGTTTGAGGTCGCACAGTACGGGTACTTTGGCTCTAATTGTTTCAAAATCGTCGAGGCACAACTCAACGCCGATCGCATTTGAAATGGCCAACAAATGCAGCACCGCATTCGTTGAACCGCCGATCGCCATAATTACCGCGATCGCATTTTCAAAGGCCGCTCGTGTTAAAATTTGGCTGGGTAACAACTGTTTGCGAATTGCTTCGACCAAAACTCTTGCAGATTCCGCAGCGCTGTCGGCTTTTTCAGCATCCTCAGCAGCCATTGTCGAAGAATAGGGCAAACTCATCCCCATAGCTTCAAAAGCGCTGGACATCGTATTTGCCGTGTACATTCCGCCGCAAGCACCAGCGCCGGGACAAGCTTTTTGTTCCACTGCGTTGAGCTCTGTTTCGTCAATTTTGCCGGCGCTGAATTGACCGACTGCTTCAAAAACGCTGACGACAGTTAAATCGCGTCCGTTGTGGTGTCCCGGTTTGATCGTGCCACCGTAGACAAAAATAGCAGGAATGTTCATGCGGGCGATCGCAATCATCGCCCCCGGCATATTCTTATCGCAACCGCCTACAGCCAGCAACCCATCCATACTCTGGCCATTGCAAACCGTTTCAATCGAATCTGCAATCACATCTCTCGACACCAGAGAATATTTCATCCCTTCGGTTCCCATCGAGATTCCGTCGCTGATAGTAATCGTACCGAACATTTGCGGCATCGCACCGGCTTCTTTTGCACCCGCAACTGCCCGCAAGGCGAGGTCGTTCAATCCCATATTGCAGGGCGTAATCGTGCTGTAGCCGTTGGCAATGCCCACAATGGGCTTAGTGAAATCGCCGTCGCCAAAACCCACGGCGCGCAGCATGGCGCGGTTGGGCGAACGCTGCACGCCCCCAGTCACCGCTTGGCTTCTTAAATTCTCAGGCATTCTCAAACTTCCTTTGTCTGTTGTTTCAGTTGTCTGTTTTTCTGATATCTTGACTCTATTTTTAATTCTCTCAGAATCGCTGACCTTTAGGAGACCGTCTAGAATAGATTCGCACAGCAGTGCCAAAATTCTACAGATACTGAAGCGTACAGGGTGAATACCGTGGTTATCTGGGATGATGTGTAAAACCGATCACTCTAACGTTTGAAACAAAAATTGCGAGGCGAATGACATGGAGGCCGATCGAATTCTGAGGCAATATGCGGCCGGAGAAAGAATTTTTCGAGAGATTAACCTCGCGGGAGCCGACTTAAAAGGGGCAAACCTCAGCGAGGCTAATTTTACCCGAGCGAATTTCCAAAACGCAAACCTCAAAGGCGCTAACCTGACGGGAGCGAACTTGCGCGAGGTGAAATTGGGTGGGGTGGACATGACGGAAGCCAACCTCACCGAAGCAAATCTCATCGGTACCGATTTGACCCGCGCCAATCTCAGCGGGGCTAACCTGGTGGGAGCAAACCTCCGCGGCTCAATGGCGAGAGAAGTCAACATGACTAAGGCAAATTTGACGGAAGCAAATTTGACAGAAGCAAACTTTACCGAAGCGAATTTGTTTGCGGCTAACTTAACCGAAGCTAGTATGATTCGCACTAATTTGATGAAGGCAAATTTGAGTTGGTCAACTCTCAAAGCTGTAAACCTGACAAATGCTATCCTCAGCGATTCGCTTTTAGAAAGAGCCAATCTGACTCAGGCAATTCTCAGTGGGGCGATGCTGAGCAGGGCCAACCTGACTGGTGCAGACTTGCGTCAAGTCACGATGGTTGGAGCTAATCTCAGCGAAGCTAATCTGAGCAATGCTAATTTGAGAGTTGCCAATATGAGTTGGTCAACTCTGCGCGGTGCTAACTTGAGCGGTGCTAATTTGTACCGGGCGAAGCTGTGTTGGTCTAATTTGAGCGGGGCTGTTTTGGTGGAAGCGGTTTTGATTGATGCTAATCTCAATCGAACTAACTTCCGCGATGCAGATTTGAGGCGGGCAATTATGCCTGACGGGGCTACTAATGACTCTCAATAATCTTGAGTTGTGAGTATTGATTAATGTTATTGGTTATTGGTTATTGGTTATTAGCAGCCCCAAGCGAGTAACAAACAACAAATAACAAATAACAAATAACTAATGACTATTAACTAATGACTGTTAGCGAATTATTGATTCTGGGTGCTGCCGGACTGTTTGCCGGTATTCTAGCTGGTTTTTTGGGTATCGGCGGCGGTACGGTGCTCGTGCCGTTGTTGGTGGCTCTCAAGTATGCTCCGGTGCAAGCGGTTGCTACTAGCGGTTTGTCGATCGTAATTACGGCTCTTTCTGGCAGCATTCAGAATTGGCGCATGGGCTATCTCAACTTGAGTCAAGTCGCAGGCATCGGATTTCCCGCCGTCATCACAGCACAAATTGGTGCTTATTTGGCGGGGATATTTCCTCCTTATTTGCTGTTAGTTACTTTTGGGTTGTTGCTGTGGCTGAATATTTATTTGATTGAAGTTCGCAAGCGCCTGACTGCTAAGAAAGTGGAAGAAGAAGGGGAAGGGGAAGACACGAAAGAATCTGGCTCAATTCCCAATTCCCAATTACCCATTACCAATTCCCAATTACCCATTACCAATCACCAATTACCCAACAATTCAAGTATTCTATTTAATCCAACTTTTGCTAAAATTGCGACTGGCAGTGCTGCCGGTTTATTGGCAGGTTTGTTCGGTGTAGGCGGTGGTGTGATTATGGTTCCCTTGCAAATTTTGCTGTTAGGGGAAAGCATTAAAAAGGCAATTCAAACGAGTTTGGGCGTCATCGTGATTACGGCAATTTCGGCGACGGCGGGACACGCGGCGCGCGGGAATGTTTTGTGGGTTGTGGGGTTGATTCTTGGGTGTGGCGGTTTGTTGGGCGCGCAAATCAGCACCAGGTTTTTGCCGAGATTGTCCGATCGCACTATTAGTTTAGCCTTTCGATCGCTCTTAGCAATTTTATCAATCTATATTTTCTGGCAAGCTTGGCAAAAATTTCGTTATTAGTTATTAGTTATTTGTTATTAGTTATTTGCAAGGGTTAGATAGTCTCCGCTATCAGACTATAAAATTAGTTCGTAGTGAGGACTTTAGTCCTCATAAATCAAGGACTAAAGTCCTCACTAAAAACATTTTTTCTTATCGGTAATTGAGCGGATCTGAGATTACTTGCGATCGGTTATTGGCAGCAAAGCCACAAGACAAGGCAAATAACAAACAACCAATAACAAACAACCAATAACCAATAACCAATGACTACTGACTGAGTTTCTTGACGGCGCGAGTCAAGCGCAGCAAATAAGGCTTGACAATTTCTTGATTTTGTCGCTGCAACTCGGAAACTTGCTCCTGCAAGTGCTGAATTTCGGTTTGCAGCGTCGCTGTATCTATTGTCGGTCGATCGAGCAAATCCTGCAATTGCTTCAGAGAACCTTGGATTCGATCCAAGTCTACTTCGTTCGATCGCTCCTGCAACTCTGCTGTAATAGTTCTAACCTCAGTTAACTTCTCGTCTAGCAACAAAAATCGGACGTTGACATTTTCCCAATCATGCTCTCTGAGGGCGCTATTTTCCAGAATGCGGAGTTTTTCCTGCAAATCCGACAGGATGCTGTAGAGTTCTTGAGAATCGGCAGGAAGTGTCTGCGCTTGGCGTTCGAGTGCGGCTACCGCAGCTTGTATGTCGGCGATGGCGCCGGATTCCAAAATACCGAGTTTTTGTTTTAAGTCGGAGACGGTAGAATCAAGTTTGGTAAGTTCTCCAGGTAGTTTCTGAACTTGCTGCGATCGAGCTTCTGCGGAGGCCTGTACCTCTGCGATGGCAGAATTTGCCTTTTGTTGAATTTTTTGCTCAAAACGCTGGCGATTGGCGAGATTCAGCGAGAGTGCTGCGGTTAGCGGGGCGGCAGCGTAGAGAATTTGCCCCGACAATCCCGCAGCAATGGTACCAATCGCTGAACCGGCAATAGAGGCGTATTCTGCCAATTCTAGCCAATCCTGCTGGTTTGGGGAAATTCTCATCGTGGGGAATGATGCGTCTTCGATCTTCTGCATAGCCTTTTAGTCGTAGTCTGATAGATTGCGATACCGACATGATAAGAGCGATCGGCAAATAAATCAGGGCTATTTTTGACACTCCCCACGGCTGTCGCCGGGGGATTCTCCAAGCCGAACTTGGAAGGGATAGGCAAATATCCCCCTAGACCCTTCAAATCAACTACCAATACTAGAGGTGTTGCAGTTGGGCTTACTTTTAGTTTTTCTTTTGCTTTGGGAGTCCATCACAAGCCAGATAGGTACGCTCCTCAACCTGCCATTATTTGCCCTTTCTAAGTATTCCGGTTCTAGCCGGATATCTGAGTTGCCGGGATTTCTCCGTACTAGGATGATTCAACGCGCAGACGGTTATTCATACTCACCCAATTACATTACCATGCTTAGTCCCCAAATACAATATTTACTGGCGGTTAAAACCGCAGACCGACTAATCCCCACGTCTCAAGCCGGGGGCTTGCGTCTAGTTTTCTGGTCAAAATTTCGGGATTATCATATTTCTATCGGCAGCTCTGCTGAATAATTTTTGCTTTCAACACGGCCAGTCTCAGGTAAAATTCAGGATATGTCGATCGCCTAAAACTTAACCGACAACCGTTAACCGCCGTCTGTCAGGAGTATACAGAAAATGGGTCTCAAGATTATTGAAAGCTACGATAGCAGTTTTGTCCTGGAACCGGATGCTAAAGCCGCACTCTTCCATTCACTAACAGGTGAAAGCTTTCTCCAACAAATAGCGATGCAATTGCAGTGCTCGCGGATTGAGTTTGCCGAGTTACTTTTTCAGCCAGTCCCTTACAGCAGCGAGACGCCCAAGGGAATGCCTGCGGAATTTGAAAAGTATCACGAATCGATCGATTTTGCGATCGTCAACGTCCCGCCTAATTTCATGTTTCAAGCCAAAATATTTAAACCCAGCCGCCTCTGTGCCATTTATCGCGTTTTCCAAAGTTAGCTAAAGGCTAGTTAATCTGTGGTTTAATCTAAAATCTAAAATCTAAAATCTAAAATCGGATGACAGAAGACATTCAGCCTCTCGCCAGCTTACAATTCATACCATACATTGACTCCGAAGGGAAACTGCCTGAATTTGTCCAGGGTAAAATCGGCGTCTATGCGATTTTCGACAACGATAAAATGCTGCAATTTGTCGGCTATTCTCGGGATACTTACCTCAGCCTCAAACAGCATTTAGTACGCCAACCCGAACATTGCTACTGGCTAAAAGTCCAAACTATCGACAAGCCCAGCCGCACTATTCTAGAAAGCATCCGAGCGAGTTGGATTGCCGAAAACGGTTCCCAGCCCCAGGGCAATGGTACCGATGCTACCAAGTGGAACGATCCCATCGATACCAAAACTGTCATGACTTCGCAAGAAGTAGCAAATTATGAAGGTATAGTCGCCGATGAACTTGCCAAAGATAAATTGTTGAAAAATGTAGCGCGCCGCGTAGAAAATGAAATTTTAGCGCTGCTCAAATCTCGCGGTGTAACTGAAGAAATCCGGTTTAATCCCAAGCTAAAAACTAGCGGCTTGCTGGATTTGAAGTAAATATGCTCTCAGGTTAATTCTCCACAATAAACCCTGTTTGTAGTGAGGAATTCAGTCCTCTCTTTAAGGACTAAAGTCCTCACTACGAACCTTTTTGTAGTGAGGAATTAACTTTTTATCTAAGGACTAAAGTCCTCACTACGAACCTTTTTGTAGTGAGGAATTAACTTTTTTATCTAAGGACTAAAGTCCTCACTACGAACCTTTTTGTAATGAGGAATTAACTTTTTTATCTAAGGACTAAAGCCCTGACTGCGAACTTATAACATTTTAAGATTTATAGCAACCGCCACATCGGGTGCGGACACAAATAACCTAATGAATAGAGCCGATATCCGTCAAGCAGAAATGATTTGATTCCCGTACTGTCAACTGTCAACTGTCAACTGTCAACTGTCAACTGCTATAACAGATATCGGAATCTGCAAAATGAACTCTGTCCCCCCGCCGGGAGCAGAAATACAACTGATTTTACCTCCATGTTTTTCTACTATAATATCGTGACTGATTGCCAAGCCCAATCCAGTACCCCGGCCGACAGGCTTGGTAGTAAAAAATGGGTCAAATATCCGGTGGCGCACTGCCTCGCAAATCCCGCAACCGTTATCGGCAATTAAAATCATAACGGACTGAAACTTTTGAGTTGCCAAGTTTGAATTTGGATTGTACAACGCAGGTTCTGAATCTGAACTTACTGAAGTGCTGATGGTAATTTTTCGGGGATAAGGTTGAGATTCCAGGGCATCAATAGCATTGATTAGCAGATTCATAAATACCTGATTTAATAGACTGGCATAACAGGTGATTTTTGGCAGTTTACTGTAGTGTTTTCTCACTTCAATCTCACCGATATTGTTGGCTCCTTTGAGGCGGTGTTGCAAAATAACTAAAGTATTGTCAATGCCTTCATGAATATCCACTGGCTTGCACTTTTCTTGGCCCAGGCGGGAGAAGTTGCGAAAAGACAGCACAATCTCGCTAATTCGAGAAGTACCTTCTTTCATCGAACTTAGCAGTTTTGGATAATCATCTGCAATGAATTCGGGTTGAATTTTTTCCAATTCGCCGACAATTTCTGCCACGGGATGCGGGTAGTAATGTCGGTATAATTTTATGAGGCGAACCAAGTCTTGTGCATAGTCAGCAGCCATAGTAATATTGCCGGAGATAAAGTTGACTGGATTGTTGATTTCGTGAGCAATCCCTGCGGCTAGTTGCCCTAAAGAAGCCATTTTTTCCTTCTGTATTAACTGAGATTGAGTCTTCTTGAGTTCAGTTAAAGTTTCTTCGAGTTGCTGCGCGTAGGATTGTGTTTGCTGCAACAACTGGCGCTGCAAGAGTTGATTTGAGACGCGCGCCAAAACTTCTTGTTCTTGAAAAGGTTTTGTGATATAATCTACACCGCCAACTTCAAAGGCTTTGACTTTATCTAACACTTCATTTAAAGCGCTGATAAAAATGACGGGAATGTCTTTGGTGGTGGCAGAAGCTTTTAAAATTTCGCAGACTTTGTAGCCGTCCATACTGGGCATCATGATGTCCAGCAAAATCAAGTCAGGAGGTGTTGATTCGATCGACCTTAGGGCTAGTTGACCGTCGGGTGCAGTGCGTGTTTTGTAGCCATGCCTCGATAGTATTTTAGCTAGAAGGTGCAAATTATTCGGAACATCATCAACAATTAAAATATTCCCTTTTAAGACGGGAGTTGCTTCGTAATTCATATCTAGTCTGGTAAAATAACCTTTGTAGGTTTGTAGTGAGGACTTTAGTCCTCAAAGTTTGATGAGGACTAAAGTCCTCACTACGAACCCGATCTAATATCATTTTTATTTGGTTGAGGGACGGATGAGAGCTAGTATTTGATTGAACTGAAACTCGTTAGCTAAGGCGGCGAGAGCGGTAGCTAATGGGTCATTTCGATCGCGAATTTGCTCTATTTGACTGAGAATCAGCTCTAAATCGCACTCAATAGTGGCTTTTTCTAAAGCTGTCAGCCAATCCGTTGGTAAAGCTGCAACGTTTTCTGGAGTCGGAGCCTCGATTTGAGTTGGCTCCGGCACACTCTCCGGTTCATCGTAAATGTAACGCACTCCGAGATGTTTGTGGAGGGTGGCAAAGATGTCTGTCTCTCGAAAGGGTTTGTGGATAAAGTCATCCCAATTATTTGATACAGTAACGGTTCGGGCTTCCTCGGCGTTGGCGGCACTCACGGCAATAATGACGGTAGTTTTACCTTTAACGGTGGCTTTAATGCGTTGCGTGGCTTCACCTCCATCCATTACGGGCATCCACATATCCATAAAAATTAAGTCCGGCTCAAAACTCGTCCACACTTCAATGGCTTCTACACCATTACAGGCTTCTTTGAGCTCAAAGTCAAAGGTTGCAAGGATTTTGAGCAGTAGTTGGCGGTTGTCCTCGCGATCGTCCACAATCAATATACGATAGCGCGGTTGGTTGGATTCTAGGGCGATCGCCCGACGCGACGGCTGTACCAGTTCAATCGCCGCCGCCTCAACTGCGCTGACGGGGATATCAAAGGCGAAGGTGGTCCCGTGTCCTACTTTACTGCGTACAGTAATGATGTCGCCCATCAGCTTGACAAAGTGTTGGCTGATGGCCAGCCCCAAACCGGTTCCCTGCTGAGATGTTTTTCCTGTTTTGGTTTGGACAAAGGCTTGAAAAAGCTGGTCTAACTCATCGGGAGTCATGCCGCAGCCTGTATCTTCTATTTCAAAATGTAATTTGTAATTGATTGGTAATTGCTGATTTTCCTGTTCAATTACCGAACTTACTCTTACTGCAATGCCTCCTTCCTTCGTAAACTTAATAGCGTTAGAAAGCAGATTAATTAAAACTTGGCGCAACTTAACTTGATCGGCGTGCAAATATTCTGGAATATTCCTAGAGTAGCTAAATATTAACTCCAATTGTTGCTCGCGCGCCTGAAGTTGGAACATCTCTTCCACCTCGTTTAGCAGTCTGCTTAATTGAAAGTCTGTTGGGTTGAGTGTAATGCGTCCTGCCTCTATTTTGGCTAAATCTAATATTTGATTGATCAGAGTTAGCAAGTGTTCTCCGCTGCGGTTGATGATGCCGATATTTTCCTGTTGTTCGCGGTTGAGGTTGGCGGATCGCTGCATCAATTGGGAGAATCCCAGAATTGAGTTAAGAGGGGTGCGTAATTCGTGGCTCATGTTGGCCAAAAAAGTGCTTTTCGCGAGGTTGGCTGCTTCTGCTGCTAAGGCGGCTTGTTGGAGCTGTACGGCTTGCTGTTGAGTGGCTTCGAGTAATTGAGCTTGTTGTAAAGCGACTTCGAGTTGAGTGCTAATTTGCAGCGCGATATTGATTTCTGCTGCGCGCCAAGTGCGGGGCCCAGAATTTTGATAGCTGGCGAGCAAACCCCAAAGTTGACTGCCGCAGAATATGGGGCAAATAATGTAGGCTCTGGCTTGAAATTGCTCTAACACTTCCACGTAACAAGGAGTAAATCCAGCAGTGTATATGTCTTCAACCATGCGGTAACAAACACCTATATCGTAGATACCGCCTTGATTTTTTTGTAGGTAGGTATCTCGTACTCCTTCACCGCAGGCTTGTAAGTTTGTCGCCGCACAGCGAAAGTCGGTGGCGAGATTGTTTGGTAAATTAAGTTCGTCCAATTGTTGTATCACAGATATCCAGCCCTCCCCCATTGACTCGGCAACAAATTCGCCACTCCAATCTGGATTAAAACGATAGATAGCGACTCGATCGCATTTGAGTGTTTCTCGCAATTCTGAGGTTGTGGTTTGGAATATGGTATCAATATCTAAGGACTGACGGATGCGATCGATCGATCGCCCGATTGCTTGTTCCCGCTGGGCGCTTTCTCGCAAAGCTGCCTCGGCTTGTTTGTAAGCGGTAATATCCAAGACAGTGCCAAACCAACGGAGCAACTGCCCTTTTTTATCAAAAACGGGTTTCCCTCTGACTTCCATGTAAGTGAGCGAGCCATCTCTGCGGATCAGGCGCAGAGCGAGTTCAAAGCTTTTTTTACTGATCGATCGCTCCTGAAGCATTGTTAGATAGGGCGATCGATCTTCGGGATGAAAACGATCGACTAATTCTGGGGTTGCTACGGGTTTTTGAGTCGGTTCGATCTCGAACATACGATAGAGTTCTTCACTCCAAGTGCTTGTTGCTTGGCCTATATCGTATTCCCAACTGCCAATCCTGGCAATTTTTTGGGCTTCCAGCAGTCGGGCTTCAGCCAACTGGCGATCGCTAATGTCCCTGGCTACCCAAACCACAGAGCGATCGGACAATGGCGAAATTTTAGCAGCAAACCAAACTTCTTGGTTGTTAATCTGCATCCTGTAATCAAAATTTATAGTTTGCTGGGTTTCTAATGCCTCTTGAACTTGAGTGAAATAAATGTCTTGGGAACTCTCACTAAAAATTTGTTCGAGGATAGAGTCGAGCTGCTCTGTCTGAGTGTAGTCTTGAAAAATTCCCCTAGTTGGTATAACTTGAATTGTTTTTTCTGGCAATTCTAAAATTAGTATAATATCTGCAATTGACTCAAATATTTTTAGAATTCTTTGAGTAGAACTGTCAAGTTTTTGTTCTATCAATTTGCGTTCGGCAACTTCCTCATGTAATAGTTCGTTAGCACGAGCTAGGTCAGCAGTACGTTCTGCAACTTTGGTGGCTAAAGTGCTATTGTAGTCAGTTAATAGTTTTTCAGATTGTTTGCGCCCTGAGATGTCACTAAAAGCATTGATGGCATAAATAATCTTGCCGCCTGCATCGAAAACTGGTGTGGCGCGCACCTCAAGCTTAATAATTTCCCCATCTCGATGAATTTCTAAATCCTCAACAAGTACCGTTTCACCCCGCAGCGCTCGGAAGGCAGGAATTTTTTCAGTTGGACAAAGCTGGTTTTGGTGGTAGATTTGATAAACTTCTGCCATTTTTTCTAAAGTCGCATCGGGAATATTTTGTACGCCGCTCAAACGCTTGGCAGTTTCGTTTAAGTAGACGACTTTACCCGAGGCATCGTGGATAGATATCCCGGCTGGTATGGCTTCTAAAAATTGCTTGAGTTGGCTCTCGCTTTGCGCTAAAGCTTCTGTTAAAGATTTTTGTTCGGAAAAAGCCTGTTGCAGTTGCTCTGCCATCAGATTGAAGGAATTGGTGAGGTCTCCGAGTTCATCGAAGCGTCTAATTTCTAAAGGTTGATGCCATTCTCCTTTTCCTAGATTTTTGGCGGCGGTATTCAAGCGCAGAATTGGCTTTATTACCCAACGGGCAGTCAACAATCCGATCGCGATCGCCAACACCAGCGTACCGACGCACAACCCCAATGTATTGCGGGTATTCGCTTCAATGCGAGCCATGAAATCCGACTCTGGTACCACCACCACAATCAACCAATCCAAGCCATAGGCATCTCCATAAGGAGCGACGCTGACAAACTGCCGAGATCCATTACTCGTCATGGTAAATTGCTGAGCTCTATCCAGCGAACTTAAGTTGGTAAAGCGGTTGGTGAGTTGCCGAGCAATGTCTCGGGTGCGGGTATCCTGGCTGTTGGTGGCTAGCAATCGCGTGGGTGGCTGTTTTTCTTGCTTGACAAAGGGTGTTTCTAGGGTGGATGTAGCAACCAGATTGCCCGATCGCTCCATAATAAAAGTCTGTCCCGATTTAGAGAAGTAGAGGCGATCGAGAAAACTGCTAATTGCCGACAGCGCATAATTTGAAGTAAAAACCCCCCGCCATTCGCCAGCATCCTTGATGGGAGACACCGCAAAAATTCCTAACGTCGGCATAGCGTTGAAAACAACAATTGGCGACCAAGTTTGTTTGTTGGAGGCTTTGGCCTGGCGAAACCAAACTGTTTCGCGGTTATCCATAGGGATGCTATAGAGCAGTTTTAGGGGATTGCCTTTGGAGTCAACCGAGTAGTATTGCATTTTACCCAAGTCGGTACTTTTCATACTGCAAAAAAAACGCGTACCGATTGAGAATTTCTCCCCTGTCTCTTTTGTGACTTGTTGCACAAATTCCTCGCTCATCAGGCGCCCGTACCCAATTTGTTCTCCTCGCTCATTGACAAAAAAGCTCGATTGCAGAGCGGGGTTGAAGATTATTTGCTGCCAAAGTTGCTGTCGCAGTTGCTGAGTGTTGTTGAGGTTCAGCATTCCTTGTTCTACTGCTAGACGGTTGGCTGCTACGGCATTCTGGGGGGCGTTGAGGTAGTTGCTGAGCCGATCGCCAATTCGCTCTCCTACTTGTTCCATTAACTGCTGTGCTAGATCCTCGACGGATTCCCGGCTGCTTTTGAAAGAAAGATAACCCACTAGCCCGACAGCGCTGACTGTTAGCAACACAAAGGGAACAATCAGAACTGTTCGCAGGCGAGGTTTGCTGAAAATTTCGGCGGCTGCTGGGTGGTTGAGGGGATAAATCGGCATGGCGCGATCGAGGAGTTGGGCTGGCGATCGAATTTTAACTTTTGCAGTCTTCTGCGAGGTTAATTTCTAGGTATGTAGTTGCGCTTAAGCGCTCTTGATTTAGGTATGTAGTTGCGCTTAAGCGCTCTTGATTTAGGTATGTAGTTGCGCTTAAGCGCTCTTGATT
>NZ_JAEQDD010000014.1:0-79037 GCF_020737885.1 Microcoleus sp. PH2017_34_RAT_O_A
TTTGGGTATCTCCACAATGGCTTTCAACTTGAACGGTTTCAACTTCAACCAATCGATTATCGACTCACAAGGTCGCGTCATCAACACCTGGGCTGATGTTATCAACCGCGCTAACTTGGGTATGGAAGTAATGCACGAGCGCAATGCTCACAACTTCCCACTCGACTTGGCTGCTGGCGAAACAACTCCAGTTGCTTTGGTTGCTCCTTCCATCAACGGTTAATTTTTAACCTTAGATTGACAAAAAGCGCTCCTAGAAATAGGGGCGCTTTTTGTTTGGGGAAAAATAATTTTGGGAACGATCAGACTCGGCGGTTGAAACCGCGTCTACACAAACAAAGTCTGCCTCCGCAGACTAAAGAATAGAATATTAGACTCGGCGGTTGAAACCGCGTCTGCATAAACAAAGTCTGCCTCCGCAGACTAAAGAATAGAATATTAGACTCGGCGGTTGAAACCGCGTCTACACAAACAAAGTCTGCCTCCGCAGACTAAAGAATAGAATATTAAGATAGACTCCAAGTTTTGGAAGTCGTATATTATGGAAGAGCGATCGTAAAAGGTAAGTCAAATGGTTGTCGCAATTTCTAAAGCAGGATTGGGTACAGGTGCGGCTTTCCTGTCAAACGTGACATGGGAGACTCTGGAAAAGTTGGATGCAGATTTGGCGGAAACAGGGGCGCGTTTAACTTATTTGGATGGGTGTTTAGAAATTATGGCTCCTTTATCTGATGCTCATGAAGAACCTAAAAATACTTTAGGTCAGGTTTTAGAAATGTATATGCGGACGAAAGACATTCGTTTCTATGGGCGCGGTAGTACAACTATCGGGATGAAGGAGTTGGGTGCACGGAAAGAACCAGATGAGTCTTATTGTTTGGGTACGCGCAAGTCGGTTCCAGATTTGGCGATCGAGGTGACAGTGACAAGTGGTGGAATTGATACGCTGGAAATCTATCGTCGGGTGGGTGTGCAGGAGGTTTGGTTCTGGGAGGATGGGGTAATTTCGGTTTATTGTTTGCGCTCTACGGGGTATGAGTTGGTTAGTAAGAGTGAACTTTTGCCGGAGTTGGATTTGCGATCGATCGAGTTTTATTCGCGGATGGCGGATCAATATGATGCGGTGAATGCTTTTGTGCGATCGATGATTTAACAAACCCGGCGGTTGAAACCGCGTCTACAAAAACAAAGTCTGCCTCCGCAGACTAAGAAATAAATGGGTGGAATGTTACTTGGATTGAATATATTCTTTAAATACAGGATTAATCTGAAATTGCGATCGCCCTCCTACTAACATTTTTTGCACTAAGCCACGCCGCGCTAAAGATTGTATGGCTTGCCACAATTGCGATCGGGATAATTCACTATCTGCTGGTGCGTGGGAAATATCTACCGCATCATCTTGACTTGCTAACCAGTAGAACGCCTTTTTTTCCGAGTCTGATAAACGCTCTAGGTGAGATTCTAAAAGGGGTTCTAAGTCACCTAAAAATAAATCTGTTCCATCCGCTAAAAACAGGGAAACGCTACCATCAAATAATTCCCAAATTGTTGCAGCGATGATATTTAGCCAGGAAGGATGTCCTTGATAAAAGGCGATCAAGTCTGACCATTTTTCCTCATCAGCTAATCCTTTTTCTCTGATAATTTCTGCGGCTTGTTCTCCTAAGCCTTTGAGGTGTAATGTTCGTGCGGGTCGGTTTAGTGCTTCTAAAGCAGTAATTTCTCTGGGTTTTTCCCAACTGAGGAGGATTAAACAACTCTGATGAGAGGATGTGGCAATTTGTTTGAAAAATTTGCCGTAATCTTCATAGCCTGTTAAATATTGACCTGCTAATTGACTGCTACTAAAAATATTTTGTACGTCATCAAGGATTACTAAACAGCGAGAGGATCGGAAATAATCGATGATTGTGGGTAATGGGGGTTGTGGCGATCGCCCAAAAAATTGCTTGAGTTCGGTTTGGAGGCTTAAAAGTGTGGGTGTGTTGGTGAGACTTAACCAAATAATATAATCAAATTCGGTTTGAATTTGTTCGATGAGTTTGAGGGCGATCGCGCTTTTGCCAATTCCACTTAAGCCGTAGACGGTAATCAGGCGGGTGTGGGCTTGTAATATCCATTGTTTGAGGGTGGAGAGTTCTGAGGTGCGATCGTAAAAGTAAGTTAATTCGGGTGCGTCTGTTAAATCGATGATTGGGGGTTGACTGTTGTTTTGGGGAGAGTTAGGGGGAATGGGCGATCTGATTTTTGTATCTTCAATAGTTTGTATAAATTGACCCCCGATGTTAATATTATCAATTTGTAATAAACAGTGACCTAATTGGGAAGCTTGAGAAACTCTATACTTTTTCTCTAACTTAGAACGAAAATTTAATTTATTAAGGTCTTCTCCTAATTCCTCACGCAACTTTTCCCATAACTTAGCCGCTTCTTTTTTTACGTGAGATTCACTACAATGGAAGTCTTTAGCGATTTGAGGATATTTTTGTCTTTGCCAAACACCCATCAGTATTGCTTCCTGTATAGGTGTAAGATGTTCTCCAGTTTTGTCAAAAATCGAATTATTCGCCCATTCTACAACATCTTCAACATTCATGGGTCTGGGTTGAGTGCGGTTGAATGTACTATATCCTACTAAATCCTACTTTGTCAACTGAATTGTACCAAATCCTACTAAATTGGTTCGGGATGGTTAGAAAAATTGGGTACTAAATCCGACTCTTTTGAGTTGTCAAAGCTAAAACCGACAAAATATAATCATTGAATAAAAATAAAACACAATCGAATTCAATAAAGTTGAAGTAGTGTTTTATAACCTATATAAATTATTCTGCTCTTGCTCAAGCCCAATTAATGACTTTTCTGAACAATGAGGATAGTCAAGAGAAATAACATTATGAAAAAATTGGCTATTATTGCGACCACACTCGGCTTTTTGTCTCCTCTGTTCTTTTCAGGTACAGCCCAAGCACAATCCCTTGCCTCCAAAAGAGTATGCCTCCAGAGTGGTAAGTATGTAGTCTTCGCTCAACAGCCTGTGTTTTTTGGTGCGTGGAATGTTCAGGGTTTATTGAATTACTGGCTTCCTCCAGAGCTAAGGAAACCAGGTGGAGATATATTACCAGGACAAGGTATTACAAATACGGAACTTTCCCACGAACATATCTTCTTCTGCGATAGTGGTGAGATAGTTGATAACATTGGTTTTGGTCCAGAAGGAAGGTTCAAATACTCCAAAAATTCACTTAACAGTGGGAAAGAACCTAACGGGGGTAACGTAAATAATTTCGTGCCAATCGATCGTGAGAAATATAATCCTAATATTGTGCGTTTAGTTGTGAGCGAGTTCCGTAGAATTCTTCCAGATCGATGTGTACTTCAACCAAGAGATGGTAAATACGAGCTAATCGGAAATAACTGCCAGAACTTCACAGCAAAGATTAGAGAGGAATATTGGCGTAAAATGTTTGTAGGTACATGGAGAGGAAATGGTTACACTTGTGAAAGAGGAGGATTAACAGAAGAAGTACAGATTTCTGTTAGTGGTAATTCTCTAGTTGCCAAAAAGATTATAGGTGATAACTGTGTACCAGCAGGAAATATAACTTTTCAAGGAACAATTCCCCAATCTGTATCAAAGGGTAGTTCTTTTTCTGTCACTTTTAAGACTGGTTGGCCAGATAGACCAGCTTGTTGCTCTGCTGAAAATCAGCTAAGTATTGTAGATGCAAATACATTTACTGCTTGGGGTATTAGGTTTACTAGAATTGATTAATTGAAATTAAATTCAAACTTCATAAGTAGCAGAAGAAGCGCGATCGCAATATCTATTGGTAATCAAATTGCGATCGCACTTCTTCAACAATCTCGACCAACCTCATGGGATGAAAAGCCGACTTACACCCATATAGCCATTAATACCAAGCACAATCTCTATTAGACTCTCAACACAACGTTCTCGATATTCCGAATCATTCAGTAATCTATCAGCATTTCCAATCGTAATCACAGGTAATGAATTAGGAGTATTTTCTTCGCGCATTACTTGTTCCAAAGAATCCTTACCTTTCATACTGCGATTAGCTGTGAGCAAAATCATCTTATTTTCTTGAGCAAGCCGCCAAACTACTCTATCATCGCTATTGATGGGTAATTCCATTTGTGCAAAGGTGACAAAACGAATTGGGATGATATCAAGCCAACCTTGATTAGCAATAGAACCAAAGAAAATTATGGCGTGTCCGTTGAGATTATGATCTATCAAAAAAATCATGCTTTAGCCTCACGTTTTGCCTTAGCCGCTCGAAGTTTTTCCCAAGCCACTTCCGTTCCTGGTTTTGGTGGTTGCGCCGCAATTCGAGCAATCAGATCGCGATTTTTTTCTTCGTAGTATAGTCGCAGTTCCTCAGCTTCCTTAAGAACAATTTGATACTCGGCTTCAACATCAGCGCGATTTGCCTCAATATAAGCTAAAGCTGCGTTAATTTGTTCTTCTGTAAGGTCAAATAATCCTCTGATAAACTTAGGCGGATATTGAGCCGTCACATAGTCCATGATGTCGTAGATAGTGATGCGCGTACCTGCGATGGACAGTCCTCTTTCTGTACGGATAATCGCTGTTTGTTCGTTCGATAGGGTTGTCATTTTTATAGCCTCCTAGAAGTTATTTTTATATGGCAATACGCTTGGGTTGACAAGGTAATTGCTCAGTACGCACCTTACTTAATTGAGAAATGCCATAATCTCTGCGATTGCTTCGCGGGGACAGCAATGACAAATAGCGCTAACCCAAGCCTATTTCTTTATATTGCTCGAAAACTCTGCACAAAATTCAGCCAGCGATCGACTTTATTACCAGTAATGTCTAAAATTGGGATAGAACGATTTCTCGATATTGGCCGCCCAGCCTCCTCCTGAGAATATTCGATCGCACTACGCTCTCGTTTGCCTAAACCGTAAGTGTTCGCAATATCTCCAGCCAACTGACAGGTGATTCGGAATGTCCCCATGCTAATTCTGCCATTTCCTGCCCTGTACTCCCAATCTCTAAAGCCAGCCCTAGGTATCTCCTGGCAATCAGCATAGGTCACCTCAAACATCTTAGCAATATGCACGTCATAGAGGCGCAACTGACCCCCATAGGCAGATTTTGTGGTGTCCGTCTCTGATACCGTAAGGGTATAGGTTCCTTCCCCGTGTTGCAGTCTCATCGGAAGCTTTGTCTGGGCGATCGCCCCCGGTATCCCCTCAATGACGGTGACATATCCCCAACTCATAGTAATAGCGGTCAAGCTGGTGAGGAATAATTCTTTCGCGCTTCTCATTTATCTCTTAAAAGCTATAGGCTACTTTTAACATATATTTAATTTTACTATAACTGTAATCTTTAATAAAAATTAAACCAGAAAGAATTGGTTTAAAGCCTGTCCCCGATCGGGAGAAATTAAAATCAGACTATTCATTACTCCAATCCTCGGACTTCCAGGTAGAGGTCGCTGTCCCAGGTCAACTGTCAACTGTCAACTGAATGAAGGTTATACCTAAATTTTATGTATTGAACCAACTGCCAAACTATAGGATCGTAACTATTGATGGGCAGATTTATTTCGTCAAAGGCGATCGGCTCGCTCAGCACTGAAATTGGACATCAAGAAATAATCAAACCAGGAGTGAGCCGTTGGTCAGACGCCGCTCCAAATATGCAATTTAAATGCAGAATTGTTTGCCAGCCAACGCTACTTGAATTTATCCTCAAACAAGCAACGCTGCTAACAGATTTTTTACCAGAAATAATTGGTTGAAAGCCTCTCACGAGTGAGGGAGAAATTAAAATCAGACTATTCATTACTCCAATCCTCGGACTTAAGGGTAGAAGTCGCTCTCAAACTGTCAACTGTCAACTGTCAACTGTCAACTGTTGAACACTTCCCCGCCTGAAGACACCTGGTGTTCGTGGTACTTTCTGTAACTTACGCTTTTAGGCTAAGTTAGAATGGCAAATTTCTACCAGTCTTCAAAACCATGCCATCAGCAGTACCAGTTAAGATCGTAATCACAACCCCAACCCCAACCAGCCCGGGTACCAGACCCGGAGGCTCTGCTACCGCTCGCAATGGCACCAGCGGCCCTGACTCCCTCAGCGGTACTGCCGGCGCTGACTTGATCTTCGGTTTGGGAGGCGCTGACAGCATTTTAGGTTTGGGGGGAGACGATAGCCTCTACGGCGGTGACGGCGACGACTCAATACAGGGCGACGCTGGTAATGATTTGCTGTTCGGCGGTGCAGCCCGCGACAGCGTTTTGGGCGGCGCGGGCGACGATACTTTCTACGGGGGGAAAGGTGCTGACTCGGTAAGCGGGGATGATGGCAATGATTTGCTGTTTGGCAACCAAGACAACGATACTTTGTTGGGCGGCGCGGGCAATGATACGTTTTTTGGCGGTGCCGGCGATGACTCGCTGTTTGGTGGCCTGGGCGATGATTGTTTGTCGGGCGATCGCGGCAGAGATACTTTAACTGGTGGCGCTGGGAATGATACTTTTTCGATCGGGCGATCGGCAGATGGCGATGTGATTACCGATTTTACTGTTGGTACGGATAAAATTCGCTTGAGAGCCGACCTCACTTTTGCCGAACTCACCATTTCTGCTGGGCCCGGAACCGTGCCGAGTACAATTGTTCAGTTTACAAGTACCAAGGAAACTCTGGCTACTGTATTGGGAGTTACTATCTCTCGGACGGACTTTATTTTTTAATTGGGAATGGGTAATGGGGATTGGGTAATGGCGAATTGGTAATTGGGCTGGCGGCTACTTGTAAGTTGTGAGTTGTGAGTTGTGAGTTGTTGATTAGTTAGACTAAAATGGTGCATCTCAATGCAAGCGAATATATCCGTAGGGGCGAAGCATGACCGCAGAAAATAGGAGATGATAACTAATAACTTATATCAGGTCATGCTTCGCCCTCTTCCTTGCGCCAGATGCACCCGACTAAAACTTGCCAAGGCTTGTAAGTAACGAAGTAATTTAAATAATTTTATTGTTTCTTGTTTCTTCTGCATTGTCAAGCCAGTTGTTTGATTTTCGACTATATCAATTAAACCTGTCACTACCCCTCTTCCCTTATATCCTAAGCAAAGCCTTTATAGCCCTCTTCGTTATTACCTAATTCCTTGACTCTTAAATCCGTTAAATCCGTTACATCCCGTACCTTGCTCTTGCTCGGGGAGCATCTCATTTTTGCAAAAAGCATTTTTTTTTACAGTGCGAGCTTAAGAGCTCGCGTATTGTACAATACGCGAGCTCTTAAGCTCGCACTACTACTCTCAATCTCAACAAACCTGCGGGCATGACATCTCACGACTGCGTGGGGCGAGTGCGCCGAATATTGACACTCAAACGAGTGGGGCACGGAGGAACTCTCGATCCGGCTGTGACTGGCGTTTTGCCGATCGCCCTGGGAAGAGCAACCAGACTGCTGCAATTCCTCCAACACCACAAAGCTTACCGAGGTACGATTCGGTTTGGCTTAACTACCGCTACGGACGATTTAGAAGGAGAAATCCTGAATTCTAAACCTGTCCCGGAGTTGAGTTTAGAACAAGTGCAAGCTGCACTGCCGAATTTTATCGGCAAAATAGAACAATTTCCGCCGAGTTTTAGTGCGGTTCAGGTGGGAGGAAAACGGCTTTATGAGTTAGCTAGAAAAGGCGAAACTGTGGAAGTTGCGGCTAGGAATGTTGAGGTGTTTCGGCTGGATATCTTGGATTGGCGGCCCGGCGATTTTCCAGAATTGGATTTGTCGATCGCCTGCGGGGCGGGTACTTACATTCGGGCGATCGCCCGGGACTTGGGCGCACTCTTGAATGCCGGCGGTACTTTGGCTGGTTTGACTCGCACCGAAAGCAGCGGTTTCTCGATCGACCAAAGTCTCACGTTTGAAGAATTAGAAGTGCAATTGCAGGAGAATACATTCAGCCCGATTTTGCCATCGGCGGTTTTGAGACACTTAGGTGCGATCGTCCTTTCTCCTGAATATACCAAACGCTGGTTTCAAGGACAGCGCCTCCCCATTCCCGAAATGGTGATCGCAGCAGAGGAAACTCTGAACAATTCCCCCGAAAACCCAATACCCGAACCTCCCTATCCCTTGCAGGTTTACGACCCTGATGGTAATTTTTTAGGTATTGGTCAAGTAGCAAACTCCGAAACAAGTACCATATTGTCTCCTCAAATTGTCTTTTAGCTATCCAAGAGGTAAAAATGAAAATAGGTATAATTGGCGCGGGAAATGTTGGCGGAACTCTCGGACGCATTTTAACAGCAAAAGGTCACTCCATTGTATTTGGCGTCAGAGATCCGCAGAGTGCAAAAGTGCAGTCTGCTGTGGAAGCTACAGGAGGAAATGCGCGAGCCGCTAGCGTTGGGGAAGCTGCAAGTCACGGTCAAGTTTCGATCTTAGCTACGCGTTGGAATGGCACGCAAGAGGCGATCGCACAAGCCGGAGATTTGACTGGCAAAATTATCATTGACGCAACTAACCCGATCGAGATGACACCCGCTGGACTTGCTGCTGGACTGACAATCGGATACACTACCTCCGCAGGCGAAGAAATTGCCAAATGGGCGATCGGAGCGCAAGTTGTGAAAGCGTTTAACAACATTGGCGCAAGCTGTGCGTGAAAACTTGCAGTTCGGTTCGCAAACAGCAACTGCTTTTATTTGCGGAGACAATGCAGATGCGAAGAAAATTGTCACCAATCTTGCGGAAGATATCGGATTTGAAGTTGTAGATGCAGGGACACTCAAACAAGCTAGATTGTTGGAACCTTTGGGGATGCTGTGGATTAACCTAGCTTTCAGCGGTATGGGACAAGATTTTGCGATTAATTTAATCAAGCGTTGAGGTCAAGATTGTGAAAGTATTGCTAATCGGATTAATTCGAGGCTACAAAATGGGGATTTCTCCTTATTTGCCTAACGCCTGTAGATTTCAGCCCACTTGTTCCCAATACGCGATCGAAGCCATAGAAAGATTTGGGGCGGCCCGCGGCGGAGCGATCGCAGTTAAGCGCATTTTGCGCTGTCATCCTTTTCATCCAGGGGGTTACGATCCCGTACCTCCCAAAGATAGTCATTAGTCATTAGTCATTAGTCATTAGTCATGTTTTGCTGTCCCCGCCGAGCGAACGTCCAACGTCCAACGTCATGTTTTGCCAGCGTCTCCCCCGAGCGAACGTCCAACGTCATTAGTTATTAGTCAACTGTCAACGCATCCTTATAGCTAAAACTCCCGAGGGGAATCATACCTTTTTGAGATTTGAGATTTAAGATTTCGGAATACCGGATCAATTAAGGATTTCGATCGCACTTATAGTTGCATTATTTTGGAGAAATTGTATGAATACCCGATCGGGTTAAACTAGCATCAGGTAATTTGTTATTTTGAACGCAATTCAGTAATATTACTGTTTTTTTCCCAAACTCAGCAGCGATATAATAGGGAAAACAGGAGTACAGGGAATGCGAGTTGATATGTCTGCTACCGCAATCGGGTACAAAATGCTTTCTCATACTTTGGCAGTCCTCAGCCAGAAACAAGCAACGGGAAAACTGCTATTAGAGCAAGGTGAGCAACAGTGGCAACTATACTTTTTTCAGGGTAGTTTGGTTTATGCCACAGGAGGAGCGCACAGAGCGAGGCGCTGGTACAGGGCTATTGGACAACACTGTCGCAACTTTCAAGTGGATCTTAGAGATCTCGAAGCTCGGGAACTGTGGGAATATCAACTGATTCAGCAAGGGCTAGCGGCCAGCGAAATGAGTTTGCAACAAGCTAAGGCGATCGTCCACAGCAGCGTTTCCGAAGTATTCTTTGCTCTGATCGGTCAATCGGGTTTGCGTCGGGAGTGGCGTCCGTCGGAAAAATATTTTTCTAAAGTAATCTCTTCTTTGCTGCTGTCTGTAACGGAAGTAGAACAAATTATGTACTCTACAGAACTAATTTGGCAGAAGTGGAAAGGCATGGGTTTGTGGCTGGTAGAACCAGAACAAGCACCCCTTTTAAAAGCGTCTGCCCAGTTGCAGGAAAATCGATTTAGTTCTAACTCTTTGATAGCTTTGGCTAACGTATTTAACGGCGAGAATACTCTTTGGGATATTGCATTGAAGAAAAAGCAGTGCGTGACAGTCGCAACTCGCGCTTTAGTTAATTACATGAAGCAGGGTTTAGTAAATTTCCGCACAGTACCAGACTTACCGTCGCCTATAGAACAGTGGCGCCTTGCTGCGTCGATGGCTGGGCAGGTTCGCCCTTTGATTGCCTGTATCGATGACAGTCCGACAGTATGCGAATTTTTACAGCAAATTTTATTGCCGGCGGGGTATCGAGTTCTAAAAATTCAAGATCCGATGGATGGAGTGGGCATCATTGCCAAACAAAAGCCTGCTTTAATTTTTATGGACGTGGTAATGCCGAAGACAAACGGCTTTGCTTTGTGTAATTTTTTGCGACAAACACCGAGTTTTCGGGAAACTCCGATCGTGTTTTTGACTGGTAAAGACAGTATAATCGATCGCACGCGAGCCAAACTTACAGGTGCTTCCGATTTTTTGAGCAAGCCGCCCAATCCGGAACAGGTTTTGCAAATAGCTCAGAAGTATTTAAAGGTAAAAGGCGATCGCAACCCTTTAGGAATTCGCCCCCACGATTTACTGAATTCGCGCCAACTTACTTTGGCAAATTCTTGAACCAAATTTATGCTCAAAAAGCATCGCTTATCCGGTGCGTCAGTCTCTGGCGCACCTTAGACGTATTATAATAAAGACGCAACTAGATTTGATAAATAAATCTTTGAGGCGCGAGTGTATAATTTTTCTGGATTTCACAGCCAGGGATTTTAGTAAATCCGCCCAGCCTGTATAGATTCTAATGCTTCGGACTTGATATTCATGATGAGCGATCGAACTCCGCAGGTAAGCGTGGTGATTCCGGCTTACAACTGTGCTGCTTACGTCGGCCAAGCCGTAGATAGCGTGCTGCACCAAACCTATACTGACTGGGAAATTATTGTAGTAGACGACGGTTCCCGAGACGACACCAAATTAGTTTTAGAGCAATATGGCGATCGCATTCGCTACATTTACCAACAAAATCAAGGAGTTTCCATTGCCCGAAATCGCGGCATCGAACTAGCGCAAGGAGAATTCATCGCCTTTCTCGATGCAGATGACTACTTTTTACCCGAGAAATTAGCAGCACAAATTGCTGTATTCAGAGCGCAACCAAATCTAGGAATAGTCCACAGCGGCTGGCGTCAAGTCAACAGCATAGGCGAACCTATCAAAGATGTCAAACCCTGGGAAAACGTCCCTAAATTAGACTTAGAAATGTGGCTGCGGTGGAAACCAGTATTGCCCAGCGCGATGATGTTTCGCCGCCATTGGTTAGAGCGAGCGGGCGGTTTCGATCCTCGATTTCCACCAGCCGAAGATACAGATTTAGCGCTGCGTTTAGCCTTAATGGGATGCGAAACAGAGTGGCTGCGACAAATAACAGTTTGCTACCGCCAGCACGAACAAAGTGCCATGTACAAAGGTTTACCGCAGGCTAAATCCTTGGCGGCGGTAATGGACAATTTTTTTGCGCGGCCCGAAGTGCCGGATAAAATACGTTTGTTGGAAAAGCAAATCAAGTACAGTACGTTGGTTTGGATTGCTTGGTATTTGCACCGCACCGGTCATCCTGTTGAGATGGCAGAATTTTTGCAGCGTTCTTGGAATTATACGCCTTATTTGCCAGTGGAAACAGTAATTAATTGGGCGGAGTGTTTTACGGAATTTTCGCAGGATACTGGCAATGAATTGGATGCAGATTTATTAACTCAATCTCCCGAATGGCAGCAGTTAATGCAGTGGACAATTCTCAGCAGCCATACTACAATAGGTTTGTAGTGAGGACTTTAGTCCTTCTTTCCGAGGACTAAAGTCCTCACTACGAACCTTTTTGTTACCAATTCCACCTCAGATTGGTAAATAAGGTTTTTTTAACGAACCGCGAAGACGCGAAGGACACGAAGAAAGAGAAGAGAAAAAGTGCTAAAGTTTTTTGGCAATATGAAATGCTGAAATATAGGAAGCTTTGATGATATTTTCGCAGTTTTTTGCTAACGCTTCCCGCAAACTTGCCAACAAAGAATTTTTCGTGCCATCGTCTAGCGCGATGTACTCTGAGTAAGTCTGCAAAAGATTCAGATAATCCTCAATGCTGTAGGTAATTTCACATACTAACTGTTCGTAAATTAAATCCTCGTACAGGCCTGAGTCGATGATATTTTGTCCGAGTTCTTTGATACTTTCTGCTTGATTGGCTCTTTCTTTGGCATGATATACTGCTAGAGACGGAGCTTGATTTTGATAAACTTCATCCAAAACTCGGTAAACTTCATCTTCTGGCAAAACTCCGGCATTCCAGAGCAAAATCAATGAACCTTTATCTTTTAATGCGGCGGCCGTTTTTTGATAGCGAATCTCCGGTGACACCCAATGAAAAGAAGTCGCCGCCAGTACAGCATTGAATTTATCAGCTTCTAATTCCCACTCTTCCAAAGTTTGATTTTTAATCTCTACAGATGGATAAGTTGCACAGTTTTGTTGTGCTAGCTGACAAGCTGGCTGACTGGGTTCGAGACAAAGCATTGCAAAACCTAATTCCGCAAACGGAACAGTGGCTATTCCGGGGCCACATCCGATTTCAAGAATGTTGGCATTTGAGGGGAGTTCGGCTAATTCAACAACGCGATTAATTAGTTGTTGAGGATAGCGCGGTCTAGTTTTGTGGTAGAAACCTGCGATTTGGCTGTACCAATTTTTTCGCTGTTCGTAACTGTAGGTGGCGATATATTCGCTATACCAATCTTGGGGTTTTTCTGATTTATTTGCCATTGTTAAATCTTTCTTTTCTCTTCTCCTCTCTTCCTTCGCGTCCTTTGCGTCTTCGCGGTTCGTTCAAACTACTTATATTAAAATGCGAGATTATCCTTCAGTTTCAGCTTCTGTAAAAATTGGCGGTCACAGTTCACAAATTGGCAATTCCCAACCAGGAAAAAGTTCTGATACCGTCAAAATATCTCCATTACCCAGAACAGTTGATTATTCTTTAGCAGAAAAGGAGTTGCCGCAGCTACAGCTTTGGGCTGCATTGGGATTGTGGAATCGGAAACCTCCGCCCATCAAGTCTTCTGAATAATCTAAGGTGAGCTCGTTGAGATATTTTAAGTGCTGGGGGTCGATCGCAACTTGAACTCCCTCGGACTCGCAGAGAGTGTCTTCTGGGACGGGTGCATCGTCAAATGCCATTGTATAAGACAAACCGGAACAGCCGCTCGATTCCACGCCCAGACGAAACAAAGCATTCGGGTTCGGATACTTTGACTTGAGGCGCTTTACTTCTGTCGCTGCTGTTTTGCTTAGATGAATCATTAATTTTATTTGGTTACTGGTTACTGGTTATTGGTTACTGGTTATTGGTTACTGGTTACTGATTGGTGCGAATAACAAATAACAAATAACAAATAACAAATAACCAGTTTATAGGTTATTTAGCCTTAGATTCTGTCCGCGCATAATCGTCTTGAAAGCGCACAATATCATCTTCTCCGAGATATTCACCATTCTGCACTTCAATTAAAACCAGGGGAATCACTCCCGGATTTTCCAGACGGTGAGAAATACACTGTGGAACATAGGTAGACTGATTTGTAAATAGAACTTCTTCGGTTTCGCCACAAGTAACTTTTGCAGTACCGGAAACTACGATCCAGTGTTCGCTGCGGTGGTGGTGCATTTGCAGGCTGAGGCGGTGTCCCGGCTTGACTTCGATCCGCTTAATTTTGTATCCCGGGCCTTCTTCAAGTGTTGTAAAAGAACCCCACGGGCGTGATTCTGTAGCGGAAATTCCGTTGGGTGCAGCAGATGCGAGCAGAGTTAATGTTTGAGAAAGTTCTTGAGTTTGAACCATGATTTTTTACTCCTTCGGGATTGCTTGTTGAAGCCTTTAGTAAACGATGTTGGTTTTTGAGGTGAGCTAATTAGTTGTTAAAATCGAACCTCACCTGCGCGGAAGGGTTAGCGAACTGTACATTTTACTGTGAAATCTGCTCTTCCCGATCGACCAGCCTTAACAACCATAGCAAAATCACTATATTAGTTGTCACCTGTGATGGGTGCGATCGGCCAAATCTACATCAAATCTTCATCTGGGAGTGCTGATTCTTTATTTAATGGGAACATTTTATAAGATTTATGGTTGTTTTGGATTTTTTTAACCGCAGAGGGCGCAGAGGGCGCAGAGGAAGAGCGGATGTAGCGATTTGATCCTATCACTGTTCAGCTCCCGATCGTGTCCAGCTTCATTCGGCGCGATCGCAGCTTGAATATCCTCTAGATGTGAGTCGCTATCACAATTACTCATCTCTCTTCTCTTCCTCTGCGCTCTCTGTGGCCTCTGCGGTTAAAAAAATCCAAATATCTAATTTATCAATTAATTACCAACAAACTGTTTTTTACTTATTTATGAACAGGCAAGATGCCTATTGCTGACAATGGCGTAACATCTCAGCTTTAACTATTTTTTCACCGTCACTCGATCGCACAAGCTTTGATTTTTTAGTGGATCTACCCAATGCAGTATATCCACATATAATACATGATACTAGGTCAGGGTAAGCGCACCTCAAACGCAGTTGCCATCTAGATTGTAGGACTGCTACTTTGAGAGAGTTCAGGAAGCGCTGCGACTAATACCTTCACCATATAGAACTCATTTGACATCTTTTCTTGACCGATAAGGCTTGCAAGTAAGCCGTTTGGTATAACTCAATAAACTGTTGACGATAGCTGCGTAACCAACTCTAGCAAAACAGCCAAAATCCATAGATCGCAAGGCTTGCAGTTATAGCAATATATCTCAAATGAGTTCTATGAGGCTTTGTAGATCTTAAGACCTACAAGTAGGCAAAGCCAATTGATAGTTCTGGCGTTTATGTACCCTTAACTGTCGTTTTTTTTAGGGTGCATTTATTATGTTGATTAACTAAGTTTTTTCGTAATTGCTCACCCCCCCTACGGACAAAAATAAAATCTCTGAAACCCTTTGTAGGCAAGTATTGCAAAGTTTGAACACAATTATTTCATTTTTCAGTTTCGATCGCTAAAACCCTCATTCTGTCCTTGATTTTATTGAAGAAGAAGCTTTTTGCTTAAAATTCACAATCTGAAACTGTCTCGCTTGAGGCAGTTTCAGGGGAGGGAGGGTAGTTGACCAATTACAATTCATGTTACGATCGTCCAGATTTGCTATTAAACTTAGCAAAGCCTTTTAGCACTAGCGTTTGTAACCATTTGTGTCTGAAACCCAGAAGCCCTCTCGTTCCCTAGCAGGGATTGCCGGTATTGTCGCAGTCGCCACTCTGATTAGCAAAGTCTTCGGATTGGTGCGCCAAATTGCGATCGCAGCAGCCTTTGGAGTCGGTGTCGCCGTCGATGCCTACAACTACGCCTACGTCATCCCCGGTTTCCTATTTATTTTACTGGGAGGCATTAACGGGCCATTTCACAGCGCGATCGTCAGCGTTTTAGCCCGCCGCGACAAAAAAGAAGCTGCACCCTTAGTCGAGACAATCACCACATTAGTTGGCGGCATATTGCTGTTGGTAACAATCGCTTTAATTATTTTTGCAGATCAGGCGATCGATTTAGTAGCACCCGGGTTAAATAGAACAGCAGAAGGTTTAGAAATCAAAGCAATAGCCGTCCAACAATTTCGGATTATGGCGCCGATGGCATTGCTTTCAGGCTTAATCGGCATTGGTTTCGGCACACTCAACGCCGCCGATATGTACTGGCTTCCTTCGATCAGCCCTTTATTTTCCAGCGTTGCACTTGTCGGCGGTTTAGGAATTCTCGCGCTACAACTCGGAGAAAAAATTACTCAGCCACAATACGCACTAATCGGTGGCTTAGTATTAGCTTGGGGAACTTTAGCAGGAGCAGTTTTGCAGTGGTTAGTGCAACTGGCGGCGCAGTGGCGCGCGGGATTGGGAAAATTGCGTTTGCGGTTTAATTTTAAACGCCCCGGAGTGCAAGAAGTAGTTAAGGTGATGGTTCCTGCTACCTTATCCTCGGGAATGCTGCAAATTAACGTTTATACTGACTTGTTTTTCGCATCCTACATCCCTCAAGCTGCATCTGCCATGGGCTACAGCGGCTTGTTGGTTATGACTCCTTTAGGCATTATTTCTAATGTAATTTTAGTACCATTTTTGCCAATATTTTCTCGCCTTGCCGAACCCAAAGACTGGCCGGAATTAAAAGATAAAATTCGTCAAGCTTTAATTTTGACTGCGCTGACAATGATGCCCTTAAGCGCTTTAATGGTGACACTGGCTACACCCATCGTCCGCATTGTTTACGAACGCGGTGCTTTTAATCTGTCAGCCTCGCAGTTTGTCATACCGATATTGATGGCTTACGGTATTGGAATGTTTGTGTATTTGGGCCGCGACGTTTTGGTACGGGTATTTTATGCCTTGGGAGACGGGGAAACCCCTTTTCGTGTCAGTATTATCAATATCTTTTTAAATGGGCTGCTGGATTATTTGTTAGTAGGAGCTTTCGGCGCGCCCGGATTAGTTTTGGCGACGGTGGGAGTGAATCTAGTTTCGATGATTATGTTTTTGTACTTATTAGATAAAAAGCTGGGTGGCTTGCCTTGGGGGGAGTGGAGTTTGCCTTTTTTGGGGTTAGCTTGTGGTAGTTCTCTAACTGCTTTCGTGTCCTTGGCTACTCTGCAAGGCTGTCAAAGAGTTTTGGGTACTGAAGGTTTGGTAATTCAATTAGTGCAGTTGAGTGTGGCGAGTTTGGCAGGGTTGGGAGTTTTTGCCATTTTTGTGCATCAGATGAAGTTGCCGGAAGTTGAGATGTTTGTCGATCGCATTCGCGGCCGTTTTGGTAGATAATATAGTTTCTGTTGGCATCTGAATCATGTTTTAGGAGCGTCCCACTGCCCCAGAGAATAATCTAAAAAGTCTCGACAGACAGACAAGACTTCCTGATTGACGAGGTTGACTTGCTAGCAACCCAAAGCCTCGTGAATGTTGCCGTAGTCGTTAATGGTATACTCTATTTGCAGCATCAAGCGCGGTTTCTCAGTTGGCTGCGTTCCTCTGTGAAAGCAAAGGGGATTTTCTACAAACCCAAAACCAGCTTTGCCACAGACATTCACCACATTTTCAGCGCCGTAATATTCAACAATCTTTTCGTCATCGATGTCTGCACAGCGCGTACTTATAAGCTGGTGCATCAACTTTTTGCCTTTGTGAGTTCCAGAAACATAAGTGTGCGGCCCGCTGAACATATCGACATCGGTAAGGTAGAAAAAAAACTTAATGAACCGATAGTCGTCTAAATCGTAGTGAAATACTTGGGCTGCCTTGCGTTGCTGGATGTGGTTTTCTGCTGGAACTGGGAAACTCCACGATATTTCGCTGCCCATGTGTACTGGTTCGGCACCCAGAAATTTAGCTGCAATAGCCAGTATGCCGGGGTCTTTTTCCAGTTCTTTCAGGGTTGAAGACTGGTTTCCGTTACTCATATAGCTGCAAACGCGGGCATTTTTGGGTAAGTCCGCACCTACTTTTTCTGTTCCTTTGTAGTGGTAGGGACGGTTGGCATCTCTGTTAATGTAGCCAACTGTAGAACTGGCAAATTTCAAAAGTTCTTGAACTGTATCTTCGGGTAGCTGAAGATTTTGATAACAACTATCGGTTTCGATCGTAGCAGCGATCGCATCTACATCCAACTTTCCCAGAACTGAAGCATTTTCTTGACTGATAACATGAGATTTAGCTGGACGCTTCAATAACATCGTTGCCCAGTCGCGTACAATCTCGAAACGAGCAAATTTACGCATCAAAAATAGTCGAGGGTTTTGAATCAGACATTGATAGTTTTTGACGAAATAATTGGCAAGCTTGTACCCGAAGCTTTCCGATTTCTGAATCACGCTTGTTGTGTTCATAGTTTGCGGTAGTTTTGTACAAAATTTGTTATTGTAGCTTGCACCTGTGATCTTTTTGTGATTGTAAGCTGTCTTTGTTTGCAAAAAAAAGAGATATAAAAGTTTTAGAGTTTGCCAATACTTTAGCAAACAAACTTTTAGGTCTCAAGACTTACGCATGAACCACAAAAAACATAGAGTTGAGATTGCGATGCACAGCAAAGAATGACAGATATGCGTTTTCTTGCGTAAGTCCTATATCTGTCACTTGCATTGTTCTAACCTGATTGTTTTACGTTGTCAAGTAAAACAGATTTTTTAATTATTGTTGCTCTCGATCGAGTCCATGCTTGAATTCGACTGTCTTGAATGTATTTACGGCTGGTTATTTCGCGATATCTGCTCTTGATACGATCTGAACTTATGTGTTGCTTTGTTTTAAGAAATGTTATCAGAGCGGTTTCAGTGTAGTGCCGTAAAGATATTCAGTGGAGACAAGTCAATGCCTTGTTTTTAAAGGATTTCAGGCGATCGCAAACCTCTATAATTGCGCGAGCAAATTCTGGCAAACCGCTATCTTAAAAAAATGTAAAAATATTGGGTGGCATTCCCGACAAGCCTCCCCATAGCATTTTTGATTGCAAAAATTACGCTGGATGTGACAATTAAATCTCTGGTGTCCGGGGCTATAAGGTGTATTTTTAAACTTCTCCTTCAAATTTAGATCCGCCTTGCATCCCCCTTAAAAAGAGGGACAAAAGAGGATCTTGCTTCACTCTTTTTTAGCTGTCAATTAAGTAAATGAGTATGAAAATATACAAGTATTCAAATAGCGATCGAGACGAAGTGAAGTGAAGTCAAGCAATTGCTCCCTGACACCCATACACATTCTGTTACACCGCACCGATTTATTGGCGCCTACTTACTTAGTCCCATTTTGTTTAATATTTACGATCGCGCCACCGCCCCACCATTCCCTAAATTCACCGCGATCAATAATCAGAAAAATATAAATAATTGTAAATAAGCGAACTCAATCACAGACAGTGCGATCGCACTTTGCTAATTTCCTAGTAATTAAAAGCCTAGGGTGCCATCAGCTACGAGATAGAAGTTGCAAAATGATAGTTTAATTTGCGGTAGCGGTAACAATCTATTTGTCTTAGAAGCCGATGGAGGATTTGATACGATCGCTGATTTTACCGTCAATCGAGATTCGATCGCACTAACCGATGGTTTGAGTGTTAGCCAGTTGGGAATAACTCAAAATACTCAGGGAACTCCGATCGAAAACCTCTTGACAGGGGAGCAGTTAGGTGTGATGGTTGGAGTAAGTGCGAATGCGATTACCCCTGCTAATTTCTGGTTGATTTAGGCAAATAATGAAAAGTGCGATCGCCCTTAAGTCAAATTAAGGGCGATCGCACTTAAATCCCAATCAATAATTGAGATCACATATCCCGTTGAAATTCCTCAAGAACATCCATCAATTGCACTTGACACTGCATCGGAATCAAATCTGCCAGCGGCACTTCCCGCTTACCGCCACCGAGCTTAACTGAAATACCTTGCAAAACTCGTGCAACTTTGTCATCATTTAAACTGCCATCTTCCAGCATCGGGTAAAGTTGTTGGGCAACAACGGTATGCAGGTGGGCATCACGGAGATATAAATGCCACTTGGCAATGTCAATGTAGACATTTTCGCCGATTTGGGCGGCTAAGGATTCGATCGCAACTGTAGTATTAGCCATATCTAAAAAAGCAAATTATTTGTGCTGGATTAAAACAGTTAACAAATCGCCGACAACTCCCTTCAACCAGAATCTTTGGTTAAAGGCGAATAATCGGCGATCGCAAAAATGAAAATCGCGTGGGCCAAAACTACTAGAGCCCATACACCCGTCACTGTAACTGCCCAAGGCCAATCAGCCTTTTGCAAATTTTGAACAAACCACAAACCAGAATTGGAAGCAGAAAAAAGACCGACGTGGATCGCAAAATTCATGCGATCGTCTAATTGACGGTACTCAGGGTCTTTGCGATCGGGTTTGCGGGGCCAACGAGGAGGCATAGTTTTTCACTTGATGTTAGTAGTTCTGTGCCTATTTTAAGCATAAGTGCTACTTTTTGAATTCTGCCTCCCCCCAAGGCCGGAACTTTATCCCTCTAAATTTTGATAGTCTCCCGATTTGCCGCCGCTTTTGCTTACCAGTCGAATCGATTCAATGGCGATCGACTTGGACAACCCCTTAGCCATATCGTACAGAGTCAGCGCTGCAATCGAAACCGCCGTCATCGCCTCCATTTCCACACCAGTTTCGCCCTTAATTTTCACCGTCGCCCGAATTTGATACCCCGGCAACCCAGCATCCGGTATCACCTGCACTTCCACGCTGCTAATGGGCAGAGGGTGACACAGAGGAATCAGATTCGCCGTCTGCTTAGCCGCCATAATTCCAGCCAGCCTTGCAGTGCCCAATACATCGCCTTTCGGCGCATTCCCCGCTTCGATCGCCGCAAACGTCTCCGGCAGCATCCGCACCCGCGCCGCAGCCACAGCTTGGCGCACAGTTGCCACTTTCGCCGAAACATCCACCATTTGGGCTTCCCCGCTGTTGTCGAGGTGAGTTAGCTGCGCGCGATCGGGCAATTTAGAAAAAGTTTCGGAAAGGTCTTGCATTATTTTAGTAAAGGTGTTACTGTTAGATTCTGTGAGAAAAGAACTTAATCAATTTTAGATTAAGTCTGAACTCGACAGGGGCTTGTAGCTTAGTTGGATAGAGTGCATGGCTACGAACCATGAGGTCGGGGGTTCGAATCCCTCCAAGCCCATTATCAAAAGCGACGCATCTTACAGTATTTTGTAGGGTGCGTTTGTTGTTTAAAGTTGCCAAGTGCGATCGACAACAGACAAGATTCCAAAAATAGCTAAGACGGGCTCTCCGGCCCATTCCACAAAACTTTTTTCTTGTGGGATGGGCCGGAGAGCCCGTCCCGAGACGAAGAGAGGAACGAAGCAATCGCAGAGTCTATTTTTCACATCGCTTTTACTATCTTGAGATCTTATCTAAACTGTATCGGACAATAAACAAGATTGCAAAAATAGCTAAGACGGGCAAGATGCCCATTCCATTTTTTTGTGGGATGGGCATCTTGCCCGTCCCCATCCTGTCACCTATTCAAAGCATAAACATCTTTGCCACGCCCGATCGCAAATTTAAGCGAATGAGACAAATTCTTGCTACACAAAGTAACAAAAATCAGCAAAGCCAAAGCAGCCAGAACAGCCGCCAAACCAAACATATTCCTGTAGCCAACTTGTTCAGCAACAAAACCCAAAGTCGGGCCAGCAAGCGCAATCCCCAAATCAAACCCACCAATACAAATCGAAAACAAACGACCTCTTTCTTGAGGTTCGCACCTATCCGACATCAGCGTCACCATCATTGGCATAACAGTACCGCCAGCCGTACCTTCAACCAAAGCCGCGATTAAAAAAGCACCGCTGCTGTTAGCAAAATACAACAATAACATAGACACGGCGTAACAGATTAAGCCGCCAGAAATAAACAAGCCGCGGCCGTATTTGTCCGAAGCCCGCCCCGTCACCAACCGCAAACTGAAACTGGCGATAGCCGCCGTAGAATAAAATAATCCCGGATTCAAATTAACCTTAGTTTCTTGGATAAACAAAGGCATAAAAGTGCTCAAAGTTCCGAATACCAAACCAACCAGCAATAACACCAAAGCCGGAATCCGCACCCGGGGATTCCACAGCATTTGCCAGTATTTTTGGCTGTTTTTGTCCTCAGATAGCGAGTCAGACTTTGTTAACTCAGCGAAATTCGGTTCCACAACTTTGGTGGTAATAAATAAAGCTGTGGTGGCGAAAGCCGCCGACATCGCAAACAAAGCAGGATAACCAACCCCAGCTTGGACAAATCCGCCCATCGCCGGGCCAAATGCCAAACCGATAGGGGCGGCCAAACTCATATAACCAATTAATTCGCCCCGCTTTCCGGGCGGCGACAAATCTGTCACCAAAGCGCTGTAAGCTGTAGTAAAAGCGGCGATGCTAATGCCGTGAAAAGCCCGGAGAAACAACAGTAATGGGACAGATTGAGCTAACAGGTAGCCGATAGGGGCAAGTGCAGCGACAGACACGCCTAGCAGCAAAACTTGTTTGCGCCCCCGGCTGTCGGCTATTTTACCCAACTGCGGCCTCGATAGCAAAAGCCCGATCGCAAATGCACCCATCACAAAGCCAATTTGCTGCTTGCTACCGCCCACAGATTGAACGTACAGCGGCAAAGTTGGCAGCAGCGAAGCCAAACTACACCAGAATAGCAAGCCTGCGGTAAATAAAGTTACCAAGCTGCGTTTGGGTTGGGGTTCGATGTCCCTAAAAATATTCAAGATGCAAATTCCCTTTAAATTTTATGATTACCAATTAGCAATTGCCAATTCCCATTACCAATTACCAATTACCAATTACCAATTGCCAATTCCCATTACCAATTACCAATTACCAATTACCAATTACCAATTCAGTAACTTGAGAATTGCCACATTTGTTTCTGTAAACTGTCAACCCTTCGACAAACTCAGCGCAAGCTGTCAACTATCAACTGCAAACTGTCAACTGTCAACTGTCAACTGTCAACTGTCTGTTTTACCAATCAACCTCGGCCCTTTCCTCCACCACGCGCTGATAAACCCACTCGGTTTCCATTGCCAACTTCGGCCAACTAAATCGACGTTCCAAATCCTCATAAGCATTGTCAACCAACCATCGCCCATAACCAGGATTTCTCAGTACCTCCAAAATCCCCCAGGCCAAAGAATCGCGATTGTTAGCCTCAGTAACAACACCAGTTTTTGTATGCTGCACCACCTCCGGTAAGCCACCCGCATTCGACACCACCACAGGTACTCTTGCAGCAAAGCTTTCTAATGCTACAATCCCAAAAGGTTCGTAAAGACTGGGGAAAACCGCGCAGTCAGCCACCGTCTGGAATTTGTCGAGATGTTCCTCAAACATGAAACCCGTAAAATAACACTTATTCCAAATTCCTAAATTCCAAGCCATAACTTTGAGATGGTCTGTATTGCCACCACCAACAATAACAATTTTTGCGTTACCCCCCATTTCCCTAATTACTTGAGGTGCTGCATTGAGAAATACAGCAATGCCTTTTTCGTAGCTAATTCTGCCTACATAATAAACTATTTTTTCGTCGTCTGCTGCAAACTTTCGGCGGAAATCCATCGCGTCAAATTCGTCCCTGCGCGGCTTTTTTTCCGATCTAATTCCGTTGTAAATTACCTCTATTTTGTTCCACGGAGTCGATAGTACAAGTTCGGCTTCCCGCCGCATATAGTCGCTGCAAACAATGACGCGCCAAGCGTTATAAGCGAGGTCGTTTTCCTTGGCGTTAATGTAGCGCTGCCCGTCATTGTGGAGGCCGCTGAAGCGCCCGTATTCGGTGGCGTGGATGGTGGCAATTAGCGGTACTTTAAAGGTATGCTTGAGGGCGATCGCCGCATCTCCCACCAGCCAATCGTGAGCGTGGATCAAATCAAAGGGGCCTTCTTCTAGCATTAGTTTGCCGCCTTGGTGCCCCATGCTTTGGTTGAGGTTCGCCACCCAGTGAAAAAAGTCCTTGGCGTGCCCGACTACTACACGATGCACCTCTATTCCTTCAACCACTTCGTACATCGGCGCGTGACCGAACTCTACTGTAATTAAGTGAATCGAGTGCCCTAGCTTCACCAATTCTGGATACAGTTCCGATACGTGGCGGGCGATACCGCCGACTATTCTGGGAGGAAACTCCCATGCCAATACCAAAATTTTCATCTTTCTCCCCTCCTAAGAATTTATATATCTTAATGTTTATTGTTGACTACTTTATTGTATGATCCACAGCCTAAAATGTTGATCGATCGCAAATCTATGCCCGAGGGCTGACTTTTGGCAGCAA
This sequence comes from Microcoleus sp. PH2017_34_RAT_O_A, assembly GCF_020737885.1. Taxonomy (NCBI): domain Bacteria; kingdom Bacillati; phylum Cyanobacteriota; class Cyanophyceae; order Oscillatoriales; family Microcoleaceae; genus Microcoleus; species Microcoleus sp. PH2017_34_RAT_O_A. Next base: position 24,046 of record NZ_JAEQDD010000014.1, read on the forward strand.
CAAGGACGGAAAATTATGCAGAAACCGGGTGTTTGCAGCAATTGCTCTCTGGCCCGGTTTCTGGAATATTTGGCCTAAACCGACAGTTTCGGGCGATCGCCCGCACCCTCAAGATTGCTTCAAAATCGGTTCCAACTCGCGGCGAAAACGATCCCAAGCAGCCACCGATGCAGAATTAGAAGCAGCGCCCTGACGCATTAAAATCGCACCGTCTTCAAAGCCAACAATTCCGTAGTCTCCAGATTTGGACATTCGATCGATCGCTGGCACGATTTGCTGCAACTGTCCGCGTTCCCGGCGAAACGCAGGTTGATACTGCTGCAACTGCCACATATCGGCAATTACATATTCCATCTTCACTGCCTCTCCCGCATCATTCCGCAGTTCAAACATCGGAAACCGGAGAATTTCCCGGCGGCTTGACAAAATCGGCACAATAGTATTCGTTGCAGCCACGCTAGCATTATCAGGAATTTGAGCTAACAGCGGGCGCACTTGAGACACGTGCTGCCACTGTCTGATGAGAGGAACCTGCACCCAAGGATCGATCGCATCGGGCAAAATAAACGAAAAAGTCCGATTAGGATTAGACGTGAAGGTAAAAAATAGCGACAAGCAGATGCAAAACCCCCAAAAGCGGCGAAACTGCGAAGACGAAGGGAAAGGAAACACCGCATTCGGAAAACGCAAAATTGTTTGTTCTCCCCTTTTAATTCTATCTTCTTCCTTTTGACGGCCAGCCCACCACAGGATTGCCCCATAAAACAGCCCCGGAACCACAGTCATCGCATAGCGAATATTAATTGCCAGCACAGATTCTCCTTTAGCTAAAAATAGCTTTAGCAGCGGGAAACCTGCGATCGTCCAAGATGCGGGCGCTACGGCAGGAACCAAAGCTAACGGCAACCACTGACCAAGTAGGTATCTAATCTTACCAAAAAAGGGCGTAAATAGCTCAGTCACCAACCGCCCGGGATTGCTAACCATTCCCCAAATAATTTCAAGAGTCGAAGCTTCATCACCATCAGCATATTGACCGAAGCGTTCCATCATAAACCGCTCGGAAATATCAGCAGAAAACAAAGGCATAATCAGATTTGTCAAAGCAATCATGTAACCAAAACTGAGAATGCACACAGCCAAGCCAGTCAGAGGATAGCGCCGACTCAAAATCATGTAAGCCCCCACCCCAAACAACACAACTCCCCCATCTTCTCGCACGGCTAACATTAAAGTTGCCAGAATCCCAAACAGCGGCCACCAGCGCTTCTCCATCGCCAGCAACAAGCCAAAAACATAAAGCGGAGTTTGGCAAGAATCATGAAAATTACCCAAAGTCGGGCCGATAACGGCGTTAGCTGCGTAATAGCTCACGACAATTGTCGCCGACAGTCGCGGTTCTAGATGGTGTCTGGCGAGAGCGTACAGGACTAAACCAGCCGCCGTAATTAAAGTCACCTGCAACACCGTCAAAGTAACAGGAGAGGGGAACAGCGAGTAAATTGGCAGCCACAGCATCAGCGCTGGGGTGAAATGCTGCCCCAACCGATAGTAAGATACAGACGGGAGCTGATTTTGGTGAACCACGTTAGTGGACAAAGCCGAAGACAGGGAACTCTCAAACAAGTGACCCCGAGTGCCGTTCCAAAAAAGTTGATTGAAAATGCCTTGGTCGTATGTAGCGTAAAAGCTGTAGTAGCGGTGCAGCGTCAGCAGCAGGCACAGCACAAAAAAGGCCGCCGCCACTTGAACCACTACCCGCAGCGACTCATTTTTCTTCCATCTCAAAAATGTCATTGGCCCGCCGTAATGAAATCATCGGACAATAGCATAAATCTAAAGTAAGTATTAAATTAAAGTAGAAGTGAAATAACTCGGCTCGGCAATGGTCAATTATTTTCACCCGATCGAAAAAGTCAACAGCGTCAATCCAACATCCGGCAACGACGACACCGACTGTTCTCCCGAACAGCCGACCAATCCTGCACCGCTTTTACAGCTTTTGCTGTTCGTAGACAAGCGTCCCTCTTCCAGGGAACAGACCAGACACATCCGCAAGTCCCTACAGGCTTTGAAGGCAGAGTGCGACTTTGAGCTTCAAGTCATCGACGTAGGAGAACAGCCGGATTTAGCCGAACACTTTAAACTTGTAGCCACTCCCTCGCTGCTCAAAATTCATCCCGATCCCCGACAAACTCTCGCCGGCAGCAATTTGATCGCCCAACTCGAACATTGGTGGCCCCGCTGGAAGCGTTCTGTAGAAGAATACGCAGCTCAGCAGCAGTCTACCTCGGCTCTGGCTGCCAATCTGGCCGACCCAAAACCCATCTATTCGGTTGCTTGCGCCACCGAACTCGTGCAGCTTGCGGATGAAGTTTTTCGGCTCAAACAGGAAAAAGAACACCTGCAAGAGCAGTTGCAGTTGAAAGACAGGATTATTGCGATGCTGGCTCACGACTTGCGAAATCCCTTAACGGCCGCATCTTTGGCTTTGGAGACTTTGGAGTCAAATCAGAAGGTAAAGGAGGGGCAAAAGTCCCGTTTGACACCGACTCTGGCGGCTCATTTGATGAAACAAGCCCGCCGCCAAATCCGAATTGTCGATCGCATGATTACAGATATCCTGCAAGCAGCACGGGGTACTAACGCTCAACTCCACATGGAACCCAAAAAAATCGAACTGAGGGCGATTTGTCAAGATGTAATCCTGCAATTTCAAGACAAATTTCAGGCTAAAAGTCTGAATTTAGAAACAGACATTCCCGCAGATTTGCCCTTGGTTTATGCCGATCCCGATCGCATCAAACAAGTCATAGTCAACCTGCTGGACAACGCCAGCAAGTACACGCCAGAGCAAGGAACTGTAAGTATTTCCATACTGCACCGCACTGCTTACAAAGTTCAAGTCAGCATTGGTAACAGCGGGCCGGGAATTCCTGAAGAAGATTGTGCGAGCATTTTTGAAGACAGCTATCGCTTGCAGCGAGATAAATCAACAGACGGTTACGGCATTGGGCTGTCTTTGTGCCAAGGCATCATCCGCGCCCACTACGGTCAAATTTGGGTAGACTCAGTACCCGATCGAGGCAGTTGTTTTCACTTTACCCTGCCCATTCAGCGGTAAACAATGCCAATTAAATATCACGAACGGTCGCGAAGAGGGTAGAGAAGTTTTCGCGATCGCGCATTTGCCAGTTGGGCGATCGATCGGCAGAAATTGCAGCCCACATTCCGGCTGAAATAAAGCGGTAGACAACCTTGGCATCCCCACCAATATCTCTCGTCAGTCCGCTCCAGCGCGTTGTTGTGCTGCTGTCACTAACGGCGCGATTATGGCTTTACTGCTTTTAATTTTACCGGATTAACGACTGCAAAGATTGACTGAATACTTTCACCTGCGAAATCAAAGCTGAAAATGCTATGTGGCTTGCCGTCCACAATATTTACAATTCCAGGCTGACCATTTATTTCCACAACTTGAGGGACTAACTCAGGTGTCAATCGGCTGCGTCGAATTGAGATTAGAAAACGAGCTACTTTCAGGCAGCCATGAAACGGTTTTTGGGCTGCTACAACTTTCCCTCCTCCATCCGACAAAAATGTTACATCTTCTGCCATGAGAGCAATAAGTCCCTGTAAATCCCCTTGGTTCCAACAAGTGAGAAATTGCTCGATCGCGGTGTCTTTATCAGGAGAATTAGAGCTAATTGTGGGTCTGCGTAGAGCCAGATGCTGACGAGCACGACGAACAATCTGGCGGCAATTTGAACTACTTTTGCCGACAGTGTTAGCGATCGCCTCATAGTCATAATCGAAAACTTCGCGTAACAGGAAAACGGCTCTTTCAGTTGGGGATAAGCATTCCAGCAGCATGAGAAATGCAAATGAAAGAGATTCTGCTAATTCAGTGCAGTCCTTGGCATCAATTGATTCTGTCATCAGCGGCTCTGGCAGCCATGTGCCTATGTACTGCTCTCGCTTCACGCGGGCGGATCGCAGATGATCGATACACAAACGAGTCACGGTACGTGACAGAAACGCTTTAGGAGACTGCACAATGCTCTTCGTATTCTGCCAGCGAATCCAAGCTTCCTGAACGATATCTTCTGCCTCGGTCACGCTACCCAGCATTCGATAGGCGATCGCAAACATGAGCGATCGATACTGATTGAACAGGTCTAATCGGTTCATAAATTACCAAGTTGCCGCTAAGTTCATCAGCTTGGCGCGTGCCTGTTCAATTGACTGTTGCCGAATTGCATCGGGCATGAACTGATTGGGAACAGCCACAATTGTCATGTCTTCAATGCCAATAAAGCTTAGAATTGCTCGCAAATAGGTTTCACAAAAATTCATACTTCTCATTGGTGTATCGGGCGCAAAATTTCCGGCACTTGGGGTAATCACTAATGCCTTTTTGTCGGTCGCAAGTCCTTCAAAGGTAAAACTGGCTGGATCGAAGGCAAAGGTGCGATTAACTCGAACGATATTATCCACATACGCCTTAAAAGTTGATGGCACACTGAAGTTATACATAGGCACACCAAGTAATACGCGATCGGCCCATAGCAATTCCCCGATCAGTTGCTCGGATTCAGTCAGTGCCGTTTCCATTTCTGAGGTACGACTGTCTGAAGGAACATAGTTCGCAGTTGTCCATAGTTCTGTTGGATGAGCCGGAGGATTCATCCCCACATCTCGCTGTTGGTATCGTCCATCAGGATTGGATTTCTGCCATGTTTGAATAAATTCGTGACTGAGGGTGCGGGAAATTGATTTTTCTAATCGCACACTGGATTGAACTTCAAGTAGTTTCATAGGTACTGTGCCGTAAATTTATGTTCAACGATTTAGCGTTGGAATTGTTGGTAAAGTTGCTCAAACTGCGTCGGATCGAGTTCGCAATCGATAGCATTCATTAAAGTCTCTTGGCTCGCTGCGAGCGGTTGAATACCCTGCTGACAAACTCCGGTCAAAAATGCAATTAGTTCGCTCAATCGGCTAAATTGAGGCTGAGTTGATAAAAATGATTCAGTTACGCTCATCGGCGGCAGTTTTGTCCCGTTGGCACAATAGATGATGGGATTCTCTGGAGCTAAACGCATCATGCAATAAATCGTATTGTTGCCATCAGTCAAGATCGAAAAAGGGAGTAGATCTATTTGGCATCTGCCCAGTTTCAGATGGCGATGTCCTGCCAAGGCGTAATCCAATGGCAAGAATTTGGCAACGATCGCGCGATTTTCCAGTTTCAGATGCACTTCATTCTCTCGACCGGATAACTCTCCATGCCATTTTCCTTTAACCCTGAGTAGTTTTTCCACCAAATTCAACTTTCCTGGCTTGCCAGATAGCCCATTATGCCGTTGATACAGGTCGAAAGCATCCTGGGGAAACTCCCATGAGAATGAAACGATTTGTACCTCAATTTCCGCACGGGTTAATCCGCGCTGTAGGTGGCTGGCAATGTTCGGGGCTGTTTGGGTTAGCACAGTGTCAAAACGATCGAGTATTTCGAGTAGTTCGGGCATGGCGATCGCTCACAGTTAGAGATTGGCTTACTCAATTAAGACGAGAGAGGCACTGGATTTGTGACAAGCCAATACTCACCAAATTTGCTCATCTCAAGATATGCCGGGGGATATGATAAAAACAATAGTTCAATAAAAAGCTTGAAAATTTTTCTAAAAACCTAGCAAGTATAAACATAAGAATCCTCGTCCTTCTAAGACGATCGATTCTCAAGCAAGGCAGCAATAATCTGTTCGTTTGCCTTGGGAAAAGTAAATTGGTCAATTTCGTCCAGTGTCACCCAGCGAATTTCATCGCATTCGATCGTTTGCGGTTCCCCGCTGATGTAGCGGCAGTGGTGCACGTAAAGCCTAACTGTAAATTTAGTGTAGTCGTGGTCAATTGTAATCAGGCGATCGCCAACTTCTACCACAATCCCCAACTCCTCCATAATTTCCCTTTGTATGCAAGCTTCGATCGTTTCTCCCGGCTCTATTTTACCGCCCGGAAACTCCCAGAAACCGCCGTGCAGTCCGTGTTGTCGGCGCTTGTCAATCAAAATTTCTTGGCGATCGTTCCAGATCGCAGCAACGCCGATAACTTTGTGGGCCACAGGAGAAAGAGACATATTAATTGGGAATTGGGAATTGGGAATTGGGAATTGGTGATTGGTAATTTTGACGCACTGCTAGTTTCGTACTTAGGGACTTGCGTAGAAATAAAATCCCAGCCATGCAATTGTATTGTCGAAGGAGTAGCCAAATGATTGGTATAGTATTAAGCTGCAAGCCCCTTACCGTTTTTTTAACCGCAACTGTGGGCTGTAACGAAGTATTACGGTGAAACAACCAGCTAGATGGCAACCCGTGCGATCTATTGTAATTAAAAATTAATAATTTAATCATATTATCAATTTTATTAACAAATCACAAGTGACAACTAATACCGTCTCATAAAAGTCTGGCTGCAAACTTTCGTGTTGGGTTTCAATTCAGCAATCTACCCATCCAAAATCCAAAATCTAAAATCTAAAAATTTAAGCCCCCATCTTCCGAAGGGGGCTTGACACTTGTACGATTTAAATGTTAATAATCAACTAATCATCCGAGCCGTGTCTCTCACTAGCTTGGATGGACTTTTCAAAAGTCATTCGCTGTTCGGCATTTTTGAGAAAATAGCCGCTAATCATAGCCGAGGCGAGCAATCTACCCAAATGTTCGCGACTGGTAGTCACTGTCACCCCGAAGTGTTCCGAAGGTAAATTCCCCAAAAGCCCGACAATATTTCGCTCCATTACTTGAAACACTTCGTGAGAAGTCGGCTTAGACAACTGAGAAACAGTGTCGGGAGCCATTGACTGCACGTATTGCCATAATAAATTAGCATTTTCTCCGTCTTCTTCAAAGAATTCAGGGGATTTATTAGATGAGTTGCTCACGAGTACCTCCGTTTCAGAGACAGCTTGTTATTTTAGACGCGGGCGGTTAAATTAAATAACCCTTATCCGATCGCTGCTGCTATTTATTACCAAGTAATTACTAATGTAGCAGGACAGTCGCAGCAACCAAGTGGGTACAACCGAATTAAAGGCGGCGGTTTTTACGATTTTAGATTGGAAAATGGCGATCGCCTGTGTCCCGATCGCCATTCCCATCTAGCTAGCTGGCGAGATAATCGTTAATATCTTGCTTGCGCTTGCGGAGTTTGGTTAAAGCTTCCCGTTCAATTTGACGCACCCGTTCCCGACTGATGTTCAGACGATCGCCTATTTTTGCCAAAGTTAAAGTTTGCCCGTCTTCTAAACCGAACCGCAAAGCAAGGACTTCTCGCTGTTGCTGAGTCAGTTCCGCCATTAGGTGGTCTAAGTCAGTCCGCAGGGAAGCTTGCAGGGCAAAATCTTCTGGAGTAGTACCCGTATCTTCCAACAAATCGCCCAACTCAGTATCTTGATTGTCTCCCACGCGCAAGTCCAGTGAAAGTGGCAGGCGCGCGCGATCGAGATATTCGCGAATTTGCTTGGGAGTCAAATCTAACTCTGACGCCAATTCAGCAGCAGTAGCCGCGCGGCCGAGCTGTTGAGCTAGCAGGCGCTGAGCCTTTTTAATTTTGTTGAGTTTTTCGGTAATGTGGATCGGCAAGCGGATGGTGCGACCTTTTTCGGCGATCGCCCGGGTAATTGCCTGACGAATCCACCAATAAGCATAAGTTGAAAATCTGTAGCCCTTAGTCGGGTCAAATTTTTCTACTCCCCGCTGCATCCCGATCGTACCTTCCTGAATTAGGTCGAGTAAATCTACATTGCGCTTGATATATTTTTTGGCAACAGACACAACCAGGCGCAGGTTAGCTTCCACCATGTGGCGCTTTGCCCTTTCGCCATTGTCGATCGTCCGCTGCAACTGTGCCTCAGACAGCCCGACTGTCTGTGCCCATTCAGCCGCCGTCGGGTCGCGGCCTAACTCTTCGGCTAAAATATTTTTTTCCTGATGCAGTGCGGCTGAGCGCTGTACCTGTTTCCCGAAGAGTATTTCTTGCTCATGGGTCAACAGCGGAACGCGACCGATTTCCCGCAAGTAAGCGCGAACAGAATCTGTATCTGAGGACTTAAGAGTTTTCATGAGCTTTTCCCGCTGAGGATCTGTGCCTCTAAAGGTTTGTCGGATAGCAAACCTCTAGCTTTAGCTGGGAAGGAAAGCGGGCGGGGACTTGCGCTTTCCTTCCATTTAAAGAGGCTTAATTTTATGGTAGCTAGCTGTTACTCCCAGTCAGAACCCTCTCAGGTTAGGTTTTGGTTGGGGGTGCACAATGCTACTTATGTTAAGAATCTTAACATTTGTGAGAGCAGTTGGCTACACTTCTTTACATTTATTTCATGGAAGCCTGCAATGTTGGTACGAGAGTACCCGCAAACAAGCTTTGCAGTTGCATCATGTTAAACAAAATGCGCTAAATCTCAGAGGGGTAGAGGGGTAGAGGGGGAGATGGGGAGATGGGGAGATGGGGGGTAGAGGGAAGAGGGGGAGAGGGGGAGAGGGGGAGATGGGGAGATGGGGAGATGCTTTCGGACAACGCAATTAAAAAATACACTTTAAATGCCCAGCAGCTTTTCAATACCGCCCCAACAGATAATGACTAATGACTAATGACTAATGACTGATGACTAATGACTTCTTTGCCGTTGAGCTTCGTACAAGATGAGGGCTCCGGCGATCGACACATTGAGAGATTCTACGCCGCGGCCGAGGGGGATTTGGATTTGTCGATCGGCTAAACTTCTCAATTCTGGCGACAATCCAGAACCTTCGTTGCCCAAAACGATCAGAGTCGGCACTCGCAAATCAACTTCCCAATAAGTTAAACTGGCGCCGGCAACGGTTGCTAAAATTTGCATCCCGCGATTTTTATACCCGGAGACTTCGGCGGTTAAATCTGGAGTGACTGCTACTGGCAGCTTAAACCAAGCTCCTGCTGAGGCGCGCAGCACCTTGGGATGGTCTAAATCAGCGCTGTCTGAACTCAGCAGCAAGCCGTCGGCATTAGCAGCAGCGGCGGTGCGGACGATCGCCCCCAAGTTGCCGGGATCTTGGATGGTTTCTAAAGCTATACCTAAAGTTGAGATTTCTGCGGGTTGTGTGGCGATACGGGGTGCGGTGGCGATAATGCCGTCGGGTTGGACTGTAGTGGCGATCGACTCTAAGACTTTGGCACTGACTAATTCTGTGCGATCGGCTAAACCAACAATTTGTTCCCACAATTTCCCATGCTGATCCAGCCATTCGGGAGTGCAGCAAACCGTTGCTAACGGGTATTTGGCCGCGCAAGCTTCTTCGAGCAAATGCGTACCTTCGAGTAAAAATAATTGTTGTTCCCTGCGTCCCTTAGAGCTGTGGAGTTTGCGGATTTCTTTTACTAAGGGGTTTTGAATACTTGTGAGCATTTTCTTAATTCAGCAGAGCGAATGGGGTTATTACCTGTATCGGGTCAACCCCAAACTTTTTTCTGCCTTGGGAATGCGGAACCCGGGACTTGAACCCGGAAGGCTTGCACCACATGAACCTGAATCATGCGCGTCTACCAATTCCGCCAGTTCCGCATTGGTCACGAATTACTACTATCGGGTATGCTCGCCAGTTTGTCAAGTGTTTTGGGAAATATTTTTTTATTCTAGCTGCGAGTAATATCAAGTCCGTTGGCAAAGGAAGAAGAAAGAAAATCTTCCTTCTTCCTTTTTCCCAATTCCCAATTTTATAAAGGCGAAGATGCCCCATGCCCCATGCCCCATGCCCCATGCCCCATGCCCCTTCTGTTATAGTTGTTGTGGCAGATAGTTCTCACCTCGACTACCTATGTCTGAGCCATTAACCCTCGATCCGAGTCAGTTGCCAGATATTAGCAACTTAGTTCTAGAAGACGATACTCCTTTGGACAGCTTCATCAACGAAAAACAGCAGCGATTGCTGACAACGGTTTTATATAGCGGTGGCGATACGGGGATTACCGTTCCCTTTATTGCGGCGGCAAATGTCGGTTTGTTCAGCAGCGTGCGTCAGCCGGGAGTCGCCCCGGATGTTTTTCTGAGTATCAATATTACTGGTGCTGAGGATTGGTGGGAAAGACAAGTGCGATCGTATTTATTTTGGGAATTTGGCAAACCTCCCGAAATTGCGATCGAAATTGTTTCTCCAACTCCAAGTAACGAATTGGGCAGCAAATTAATAGATTACGCTCGAATGCGAATCCCGTATTATGTTGTGTACGATCCGCTACGCGAGTTGAGAGGCAGTACGCTGCGAATCTTTGAATTGCACAATCAATCTTACGTGCCTAAAACTGATGCTTGGTTTCCCGAAGTCGGTTTGGGACTAACTCTGTGGCAAGGTGAATTTGAAAATGTTACTGGTACTTGGTTGCGCTGGTGCTCTGCTGGTGGCGCTTCCATTCCTACAGGCGACGAACTGGCGGTACAAAAAAATACTCAGTTATCTCAAAAAGATGCTCAGTTATCTCAAAAAGATGCTCAGTTATCTCAAAAAGATGCTCAGTTATTGGAGGAACGGGCGCGCACTAAACAAGCATTTATCCAGACGATCGAACTCGGTTTAAGACTGAAATTCGGAGATGAAGGATTGCTGCTGCTTGAGGAAATTTTGGAAATTTCTGATGTGGGTGTTTTGCAGGCGATCGCCTCTGATATGCTCGCAGCCAACAACCTGGACGAAATTCGGCAAATTTATCAATCGTAATCTTACAAGGTTAGTAATCTCATCTCTGTTTATAATTTTAAGTGTTGCTTAATTTGCTGTGAGTTGAGATATTAGCTGGCGTCGAAATTGTTAAATATTGTGGAGTCATAGGTGGCTTACTTACTGCTAATTGCTGATTTTTACCAGAAAGAATTGGTTGAAAGCCCCAAGCTTGCTCTGGAGAAATTATCAGTTCCCTTGTGTTAGTTGCGGGTGCAGAATGTGGGTTGATGGGCCCGGGCGATCGCCCGCCGCGCCGGGGCCCCCTACCTCAACCACCGCCAAAAACTCAGAATTGCCACAAAAATTCAAAATCTCAAACCCAAAACTGCCCAACCCCAGTACGATCGATCTAGTTAGCAAAAAATAAGTAAAAACACTACCGGAGTAAATTATATGGATCTGGTCGTACTCCAGAACTGGCTGGACAACATCTCCTTTGCCATCTTGTTCGCAACAATGCTCATTTACTGGGTGGGTACAGCATTCCCCGGCATTCCCTACCTGTGGGCCTTGGGAACCGCAGGGATGGCTGTCGCCAACCTCTCCATCGCCGCTTTACTCGGTTCTAGGTGGATAGAAGCCGGCTACTTCCCACTCAGCAACCTTTACGAATCCCTATTTTTCTTAGTTTGGGGAATCACCACCATCCACCTAGTCGCGGAAAACATGAGCCGTTCCCGCCTAGTTGGAGCAGCCACATCCCCCGTAGCAATGGCAATATCCGCCTTTGCAGCCCTGACTCTGCCCGACACCATGCAATCGGCAGAGCCCCTAGTACCAGCCCTCAAATCCAACTGGCTGATGATGCACGTTAGCGTCATGATGCTCAGTTACTCAACTTTAATGGTAGGAGCATTGCTGGCGATCGCATTTTTAATCGTCACCCGCGGCCAAAAAATCGAACTCACAGGTAGTTCCTTCGGCACCAACGGCAACCGCAACGGCAACTACCGCCTGCAACGCCCACAAAATCCCGAACCTCAAACCCTCGAAACAGTAGGCGACAGCGCGTTAGCTTTCAGCGAACCGTCTTTCAACTCCAACAATAACGGTTTTGGCGCCACCGCAGTCCTAGAATCAGCAACAATTCAAACCGCATCAACCGCGGCAACTCAAACCTCAGAACTTCTCTCGCCCCAGCGCTTGAATCTAGCAGAAACTCTTGATAACATTAGCTATCGCATCATCGGTTTAGGATTTCCCTTACTAACAATTGGGATTATTGCCGGTGCCGTTTGGGCTAACGAAGCTTGGGGATCTTACTGGAGTTGGGATCCGAAAGAAACTTGGGCGCTGATTACTTGGTTAGTATTTGCAGCCTACCTGCACGCCCGCATCACTCGCGGCTGGCAGGGAAGACGCCCAGCAATTTTAGCCGCCACAGGTTTTGTAGTAGTTTGGATTTGCTATCTAGGCGTCAATCTGTTAGGCAAAGGTTTGCATTCCTACGGTTGGTTTTTCTAATTTCTGAACCACAAATCAGTCCCAGAGAAACAGAATAAATCACCGAATAGGGATTAATATAATCTCCAGTTGTAGGCAGCTATTTCCAGCAAAGTGTGTCAATTTAAGCCTAAAATCCTTTGTATCTATTCCTGTCCTCCCTTCTTAAGGGCTAGGCAAGGTTACAGATAGGTACGTAGTTGGGCTTTAGCCCTCTTTCTTTATACGCATAAAGAGGGCTAAAGCCCAACTACGTACCTTAGACCATTACTACGTTTGATATTAAGTTGACACAAAGGCAATGCCCACTTTGCTAAACTACTGAGACTGTAAAATTTTACTCCCTCTTCCTTCTTCCTTCTTCCTTCTTCCTTCTTCCTTCTTCCTTCTTCCTTCTTCCTTCTTCCTTCATTAAAATGACAATTGATATGGACGATTCACAAATATTTCTCAAAGAAGACGATGTTTTGTCGGCTCCTACCAGCGCTTTGATGTATCAATGTACGTTCAAAGTCAACGAATATATGACCATTCTGAATTCAAGATTGCTAGAAGAAAGATTATTGTCAGATGGCATGGATTGCGAGCTGTTAAGTTCAGGAAAAGGCTGGACACAAGGAAAAGTTAGATTGCGCCTGGAGTTCATTCCCATCGAACCTGAGGTGAAAGAACAAAAAGCTCTTCCCGCCGCACCGGAAGAATCAGACACCGCCCAAAACAACGCCGAAGATAGCTCCGACTCAGAGCAAATTGATACAAATGAGCCATTAGATGTCACGGACTCAACAGAAATAAGTAATGATTTTCCTATTTCTAGGTATCCAGACAGCAACCCCCACAGTCGAGGAATGTGGAGCTAAGCTGCTACTTACAGGGAGGGAAAGCAGGAAGATTTTTAAATTTTAAGTTGAGAGTTTTGAGTTGAGGAGCTTCTAATTGCATCCTTCATACAACTGACAACTAACAACTGATACCAATTAAAAAATCCTTGCTACAACGCTCTTAGGAACGAAAATTTAATAACTTACACAAGTTTGTGGGGTGTCCCGCCCGCTGGCCCTTTTTGGACGGGCGGGACGCCCATCCCACAATAAGTAGTTAAAATTATAAGTTATTTAATTCGCGATCCTTAGTTGAGTTTGTGTAGTCAAATATTGTCGGTGGTGCGTCGCTCGATCGATTTTCTGTCTTTTGTTGGGTAGTATCGATGGCGACACACCCTACGACTACTGACAAGCTGACAACTGACAACTGCTAACTATCAACTGTAATGCCTGAATCTTCCAATTGGACGCGCCTCCACGCTCAACTGCACCGGACACTGCTGCAACGACAAATCTTGCCCTCAAATCAGCGATTGTTAGTAGCAGTATCCGGCGGGCAAGATTCTCTGTGTACGCTCAAATTACTGCTGGATTTGCAGCCCAAATGGGGGTGGAATCTAGCCATTGCTCATTGCGATCACTGCTGGCGTTCTGATTCCCAATCTAATGCAAATCATGTAGAAAATTTAGCTAAAAATTTCGGAATATCCTATTATTTGCAAACAGCCTCGGACATCCCCAAAACCGAAGCAGCGGCCAGAAAGTGGCGGTATCAAGCTTTAACCGAAGTTGCGATCGCCCACAACTACCCCTACATTGTCACAGGCCACACAGCCAGCGATCGCGCGGAAACACTCCTCTACAACCTAATTCGCGGTAGTGGCGCCGACGGACTTTCCGCCCTGACTTGGACGCGCCCCCTTGCCGATTTGCGATTGCCGATTTTAGATTTTAGATTGGGAGATTCTGGCGACAATCCCAATTTCCAAATATCTGCCGATTTGCGATCGCACAATTTAGATCAAACTCCCCAATCAAAAATCCCAAATCCCAAATCTAAAATCTACTTGGTTCGTCCGTTGCTGGAAATCACCCGATCGCAAACAGGTCAATTTTGTCAAGAGCAAAAACTACCAATTTGGGAAGATTCCACTAATCAAGATTTGCAATATGCGCGCAACCGAATTCGATCGCAATTATTGCCTTATTTAGAAACTCATTTCAACCCAAAAACCCAACAAGCCCTCGCCCAAACAGCCGAACTCCTCCGCGCCGATGTCGAATATCTCGAAATTGCAGCCAGTGAATTACTACAGCGAGCCATCTCTCCAACTACAGACAACCCGCAGTTGCAAATTCAACTCCCCGTCAAGTTAAATCGCCCAATTTTGCGAGAAGCACCCCTGTCATTGCAACGGCGAGCAATGCGACAGGTATTGCTACAAATATTGCCCTGTGCACCCAGTTTTGACAGCGTAGAAAAACTCAGCAGCTTAATCGCAGCGCCCAACCGATCGCAAACCGATCCATTTCCTGGAGGAGCGATCGCCCGAGTTGAAAACCCTTGGATCGCGATCGATATTTAATTTTAGGCGCTTGGCAGAAAACTCGAAAGAGCTTGCCGCAGATCCGAAACAACCCGATCTTGCTGCTCTCCAGTTTGCTGTACGCGATCGAGTTCTCCCCCCACCGCTTCCAGCTTTTGGCGCAGCCCGCTCAAATTGTCCTGCACCGGTTGCAACATTTCTTGATAAACATTCACCCGGCCCCAGAGTTCCGCCACAGCACCTTTCTGGCTGAACAAAGTCTGCTCTAACTGCTTAAGTTCATTGCGTTTCGCTTCACTTTCCCCATTTTGACGGTTGACATTTCCCTCAATTTGAGATATTGACTCCCGCACCTGCTGAATTTCGGTTTCCAGCCGTTGCAATTCTTGGCTTTGCTGCTGGCGTTGAGTATTGAGCTGTGTGACGATCGGCCCCAAATCAATCTGTCCAGGTTCTGTTTTTTGAGGATTAGCAGTACCCAAGCGACGCCACAGCACCGCCTGATGCTGCTTCAAAACATTTTCCCGTTCCTGCAAGCGGAGGCGCTGTCCCACCAAAGTTTCATTCAACATCTGATAACTTTCGAGTTCATCGGCCATTTCATTTTCCAAAGCCATGCGATCGTACTCGGAAGCCGCTTGAATTTTGGCTTGCAACTCCTCGATTGTTTCCCGCTGGAGAGTCAACTCCTCCTCTTGATCGTTAACAAACCGGAACACCTTTTCCAAATCCTCTTGCAGGTGTTGCACCAGCCCCTGTAATTCCTCAACCGGCATCCGCTCCAGAGCAGACACATCTACTACCTGCTCCACAGCCCCAGCACCCGAACCAGACGCCAGCCCGGAGATTTGCTGGTACATAGTCTCAACAGCCTTCACCTGGACAGACATAGACTGAGCCTGCTCCTGCTTAGCGCCGAGGGTACATTGCTGCCCTTTCAGTTGGGCCCGAGCTTGCGCCAAAGCATCTTGGGATTGATACCATTCCTGCCAGCGGCTTTGGAGGCTCTGATTTTGTCGATCGACCTCTTCCTGCTGTTGCTGAGCGTTTGTGCGTTTTTGCTCCAACTGCTGCCAGTGCAAATCCAGAATTGCCTGCTGAGCGCCCACAACACCAAAAGACTGATTCAGTTGTTCCCGAACTCCTTGGGCCGCAGAAATTGCTCCTCCCAGCTTGTTCATCAACTCCTGAATTCTCAATGCCTGCTGCTCGTCAACAACTGCCCCCTGAGGAGCCTGAGACTGCTGGTGAGCCACCTGCTGCTGTTCGCCCCGCAACTGTTCCCAAGCCGTCTCCATCTCCGCGCGGCTGCGATCGACCTCTTCTCGCAGTCGGTTAGCTTCATCTCGAGTATTTTCAATTTCCGAGCGTTGAGCCTCCAGGCGCTCCAACTCCTCCTCCATTTGAGCCAACTGCTCTTCGCGGGCTTGCATTTCCATTTCCCGGCGATTGAGTTCCTGACTCGAAAACGTCAGAGAAGCCTTCCACTGCTCAATTTCCTCTTCCTTATCCTTAAACTTGTCCTGCAAGCGGGAGAAATTTTGCAGAATGCTCACCAACTGGCGGGCAGCCTCCTGAATCCGCTGCACTTGCTTGTTAGCGCTCAACTCCACCAGCACCAGCGTGCCGTCGTTAAACTTATTAGCTTCCTCAACTGGGATCGCGTCATCGCCCGGTACGGCGCTCCAGTTGTGTTCGCCCCGCTGACAAGCTAGCAGTTTCAGTTCAGCCTTACCGCCACCGAGACCAAAGCCGCTTCTCTGTTTTTGTACTTCTGCTAGATACAGCACACTAATAGTCCTCTCTTTGGTGTCGTTTGCCCGATCGGGAATAGCATCCTTGAACAACTGTCTTCAGCACTCGCCGACAGCACTGCTTCTCTCGCACTGCGTCTAGAAAGCACTGCCGCCGCCTGCTTTCTGAACCAATGGGAGAGCAGTATCAATGCCGCTTGATTCAAGACTAGCAAAACTGGGGGGACTGCCATAGCCCAAAGCCGAAAAAGATCAGTCAGTCAAAAACTTTCATTGATTGTATCAGGCTTTCGGTGCGGGTCGATCGCCATCTCGTCCTTTAATTACCCAGCATCGGGTCTCCTCCGCAGGCGGACTAGGGATTTGAACCGCGCTGCCTTAGAATAGTGGAATCACGCGAGCCTGTCATCGAGATCTACTCTTGAGCAAAAAGGTCAATGCTTTAAGACAGAACCCAACCGCAAGGACGCACAGCGCAAGGTAAACGTCAAAATTTTGGCGGTCGAAGACTTGAACCAGTCGTCCCTGCCAGCGTTGGACGACGATCGAAAAGCCCAGACAATTGTGTGTGTCATAAACCCCACGCACCAATGCCGGGGTGATGACTGTTAACAATTTACCTAGATTTACCCAGGATTTAGTAGTTAGATTCTCGGTAAGCCAATGGATAGATTGATGAGTATTGGCGAGTTAGCAGAGCTTTAAAGCTGTTAACATACGAAGAGATAAACACATTGAGAGGTCGAATCAATGGCTACCCTAACTTATTGCAAAGGCTTGCCCACACCAGTACACGAACTCAACGAACTAGGATTTACAGATTTCGAGATGTTCTTAGAAGCTTACGCCCAGATTTTTAGGGCTGCAAGCATTGAAACAGTTGACCGCTTACTTTTAGGTACAGAATTCAAGAAATCAGATTGGAACAAGCATTTACAGCAAACCTACGGCATCAATAAGCGCCACGCAAATGGTGTAATCAGTTCTGCCAAGGGTCGTGTAGATGGTGCTAAAGAACACAGGATTTTACATCTAAAAGCTCTTGAAGGAAAAATTAAATCTATTGGTGCGTGGGTCAAGAAAGCCGAAAGCAAGTTGGTATTAGCTCGTAAGTTCTATGCCAAGAAAAAATGGCAGAAATCAAAAACAGGTTGCAATTTCCCCCTAGCCTGCTCACTTCAATATAAATCCACAAACTGGCAGAATTTGCGCTTTCAAATTCACAACAAAAAGCGTAAACTGACTGGGTTAATTAACAGAGTAGAACATTTAAGGCTTTCGCCAGTCAAAGTCTTCATCCCGATGAGGGATATTTTTGTTGTCGGCTCTAAGGATGAGTCTTTTGGCAATCAAGTCTGCCAGTGGAATGGGGATAAAATAACTTTTAGAGTCCCCAAATGCTTAGAGTCACGATTTGGAAAAACTGTGTCCTCTGAGATTGGTGATTTCAGCCGCAACATCAACAGACTGCCAGAATGCGGTGCTAAAACCTGGCATTTCTACCGTAAGAATGGAAAGTGGGTTGCTGCTGTGCAGTTTACCCCAAATCCCGCGAAGCAGGTTTCGAGAGAGAGAATGTACGGTTGCATTGGTATCGACATAAATCCCGGTTCTATTGGGTGGGTGTATGTCGATTCTGAAGGGAATCTCAAAGCCAAAGGGCAGATCCCATTGCAGATAGGTTTACCCTCCGGCAAGCAACAGGCTCAAATTGTTGATGCTTGTCTGCAACTAGCTGCAAAAGCCACAGAATTTGAATGTCCTGTGGTTTGTGAAGAACTTGATTTCTCAACAAAAAAGCAATCGCTGCGAGAGAAAGGTAGAAAGTATGCTCGAATGTTGTCGGGTTGGGCGTATAGTGAGTTTTATAAACAACTCAGTTCTATTTTGTCGAATCGTGGGATTGAGTTGACAACGGTCAATCCAGCTTATTCAAGCATTATCAGCTTGGTGAAATACCTGAGAATGTATGGCTTAGCTAGTGACGAAGCGGCTGCACTGGTAATTGCTCGTAGGGCACGCAAGTTAAGTGAAAAAATACCTTGCTCCTTAACCGCCTATTCTGAAGTGAATTCAGAAAAGCACGTTTGGAGCGAGTGGAACAAACTGAATAAAAAAATCAAACGTTCCGCTATGATATCACGTCGTTGTGATTATTACAGTGTTTCTAACTGGAGTTTCTTGGTCAACCTCGATACTGAGGAAGCGTAAAGCGCTAAGAAAGAATGTTTCAAACTTATACCGCAGAGTTTACCTAGGTTTGCCTAGGTTTTTATAAGCGGCTTGTAAGACTTAATTCTAGACAGGCTGATGCCTGAAATTGCTGCCCGAAGCTCAAAATCCCCAGGCCTCCATAGCTGGGGAGTATGTCAACAAGAGAAAATCGCCCTTTCGTCAATTCCTAATTGTGCCAGTGGCATCAAGCCCTTCATTCAGTTGACAGTTGACAGTTGACAGTTGACAGGTAAATTATTGACAGAAACTAAAGTCAATATGAGCGCGATCGCACAGTCTTTCCGATTTCAGACGCCAACGGTTTTAAGGAGGATACTTTAGCTGCATGCAGGGAAATTTGAGTGAAATTGACATCCGCAGCATCCTGCAATTAATTGAGTTAGGTCAGCGCACCGGAGAACTGTTCGTAGAGGCCTACAGCTTCATCGGCAACTCGGGTAATCTACCTACCCAGCGCTCCCCTGCAGGACAATCCTGGTATGTCTTCTGCTTCAACGGTCAGATTATTTACGCTACCCAGAGTGCGGGCAGTTTGTTTCGCTTGCGCGACTACCTGCGCCGCTACAAAGCAGACACCGCCCTTGACAAAATCCAAGTTCCCTATATGGCATCTACCAATGCCCCAGAATACGCCTACCTGTGGGCCCTGCTAGAAAACCACACCCTCACCCCAGCTCAAGGGCGCAACATCATCCACAGCATGATCCACGAAACCCTGTTTGACTTGCTCAGCCTCCACCAGGGTTCCTTCACTTTTGAAATGGGATCGGCATTGGCTCCTCAACTCACCAGCTTAGAAATTAGCTCGCTGCTGGCGAAGATTGTCCAACAGGTGCAGCAGTGGAAGCAGTTTCACCCTCACATTCAGTCGCCCAACCAATGCCCGATGATTTCAGATCCCGCCCAGCTCCGAGTCGCGCTCCCTGCCAATACCTTTAATACTCTCAGACGCTGGGCCGACGGTCACACTTCGATCCGCCAAATGGCGCGCTACCTCAACCGAGACGTGCTGACTGTCGCCAAGGCGATTTACCCTTTCGTGCAGCAGGGATTGGTGCAAGTATTTTTCCAGCCTTCTGTTGTCCCTGGCAACAACAAAATAGAATGGTCTTCTCCAGAAACCAAGGTCAAGAGAGTTGTCTGTATAGACGATGACAATGTGATTCGCAAAACAGTTGAGTCAATTTTAAACGAACAGGGTTACGAAGCTACTGGCATCAGCAATCCCCTCGAAGCCCTGAGTTTAGTTTTTAAACTCAAACCCGATTTAATTTTGTGCGACATCGCCATGCCCGAACTCGACGGCTACGAAATTTGCGCGATGCTGCGAAATTCTAGTGCTTTCCGGCACACGCCCATTGTCATGTTGACAGGGATCGACGGATTTATCGATCGCGTTCAAGCCCGCATGGCGGGGGCGACTGACTACTTCACCAAACCTTTTGGCGAAAGCGAGTTATTAATGCTGGTAGAAAAATATGTAGGCCCGGGCTATCCTCCGGCCAATCTCTCGGAAAAATTATTAAGCCGATCGCTAGAACACGAATTATAAGCCAATAAATTCCGCACTGATGGCACGGGAGGTTTTTTGTATCCCAGCAACCCAGGGCAGTCCCGGCAGTCACAGAGAGAAAGCTCCTTGCTGCGGGCGATCGCACCATCAACTAGAATGTATAAATTTGCGAGCTGGCCGTCCGGCGTCAGTAAAACTCAGTTCAATTTCTCGATCGCTGTCGGGCCGAAGTCGCTCAAAGTGCAAATATAATATATTTGTTCTCCACTTGCTGCCGATCGCCAAAACCGATGGGCACAGCAACGACTCCTTGAATTTCAAATCTCAAGCAGACTGAATTATCTGAACAGAAAAGACATCTTCTGTTAAATTTCCCAAGTAAAGCAAACGCTGGCTTTATGGCTAAACCGACATCGGCTCAGGACTCAAATTCAAAAGAAAAGACCTTCAAACCAAACTGGAATCCGTTTTGTCAAATGAAGTCGGATTGGTTGTCATTGCCTGCAAAGCTGGTTGGTGCAGGTTTGGATTCAATTTTATCTCATGTCCGAACCTGCCCACAAAAACTGAGATATTGGTTCTCAAATCTGGCTACTTTAGCCCGATTTAAGAAATCGTTGAAGATGTCCTCGCCATCATCCACATCTTTAGTTACAGCCTGGGCGCGATACTCAGAAAATACCAATAGCAAGTATGCCGAGACCGTTAGTTACCAAGTTTACCCGTGCCAGAAATTAGGGGTAATCCGGAAAAAGTGGGTGAGCGCTGTTCGCAAAGTTTACAACATTTTAATTGCTTACCTAGACGAACATCAAGGTTTTATCAAAATCGGCAAGGGTCGAGGAAAGCGAGGTTTGAAAATGGTGCTAAAAACATCAGGTTTAATTCCTAAATGGTGCATCCCTAGAACATTGGCAGCATTCAAAACCAGGATTCATGATTTAGGTTGGGAATGTGACAAACAAATTGCTTCTGCTTTTGCCACAACTTACGATTTTATATTTTTTCCGACATTTGAGATGTATAAAAGAGTAATTCAAAAAAATCGCATTTTAAGGAGTAAAACGGCGACATCAATGATGAATTTGGCTGGCAAAAATCCAGGAAAACCTTACAAAACTTGTGTTGCCTTGACGGTTCCAAGTTAGTTGGGAGCAAAGACGAACCCACCTCTAAAACATTCGTGCCGTGGGAAAAATTATACTTAAAATTGGGTGGTTGCCCAAATTGTAAGTTTCCTGACTGTGGGTATGAAATTTCTAGAGATTCCCCGGTTGTAAAGATTTTGGGGAAAGCTTTGTGGGATAAAATATCGATCGCTAATGTCCGAGCTCGCTCGTGTTGTACTTAGCATCTAGCAGGAAGTCTAAAATTATCCCAATCTTCAGGGTAAAAGTATCAGATAGTTAATAGCAGCAACAAAATAGGGAATTATGTAGAAAAAAGGCAACCTGCACCAGTGGAAGTTTTAAGGTCTCAACCCCAGCAGGATTGGTGCAAGGAATTAGTCATAAATACTGCCAACACATTTACAAAAAGGACGGTTATAGTTATGTTTCATAGACCGAGCTCCCATTTTCCTCCCAACACCGACTTGAGTAGGGGTACGATGTGGGTTTCCCAGAGAGAAGAATTATGATTAGTGGCAGCCCAGACTTTATATTACCAGGACAAGGCATAGATCAGGCTCCGGAATTCCAGGAACTAGAAACTCCCGAAGGCGAGCTGCACCTGCGGTTCTACGTTCCTTCGGGGAACGAGTTCGCACTGCCGGCAACAGGGATTAGAGAGGTGCTATCCCCCTCCCCAGACCGAATGACACCCATTCCTAACGTTTCCTCCTTGCTTTTAGGTACGCTAAACATGAGAGGACGAGTGATTTGGGTGGCAGATCTGGGCCAATTTCTGGGAGACCAAACACCTCTGAACACCGATCGACCCGAAATCCCGATCGTGGCTGTGGAAGACCAAGATACGATTTTGGGGCTGGCAGTCGATCGAATTGTGGGGATGGACTGGCTCGACGTAGACCAACTGCACTCTCAGAACAATGCACCAGACGGCATGATTCCATTTCTGAGGGGAGAATGGATGTTAGGTGCACCAGCGACTAAAGTGCTCCGACTGCTAGATCAAGTGAAAATTCTGCGCTCTGCGCGGTGGGCAGCGTGAAATCGATTTTAGATTTGCGATTTGCGATTTTCGATTGGGGTCTAACTATCAACAGTCACAGGACTTGAGGCACGCATCTAAACATTCAAGCAAGATAAAAATCTAAAATCTCAAATCTAAAATCTAAAATCAAAAGAGGGCGGCAAATGGCAACAAGTACCAACTTTCAGCAGGATTACCAACGGGCAGAAGCGGCCTACATGGATGGCAACTATTCAGAAGCCGCGGCCCTAGTTTATCAATTAGTAGAAGATTTTCCCGAAGACCCCAGCGCTCGGCTGCTATGCGGGCACATCTACTGTTACGGACTGCAACAGTATGAGGTGGCACGGGAACAGTACATGGTGGTGCTGAGCCTGAGTGACGACCCGAGTTTGGTCGAACACGCTCACGGCGGTATTAGCCACACAGACCAATTTTTATCCGGAGAACTGCACACGGAAAGTTTCGAGGCTTTGTCTGCGGAAACTGAATTGGAATTCTACCCAGACTTGTCTATGGAGGAAGGGTTGGAAGACCCGGATTTAGCACTTTTCCAAGGGAATTCTCCATCCATGTCCTATGGGAGTCAATCGCCACAGGACATGGAAAACGAGGACTTGGCAGATTTGGGGATGAGCGGGTTGGAGTGGGAACCACAAGACAGCAGTAGCAGTGCTGCAACCTCTCTCGAAGATTTAACTAACCCCTTTGCTGGCGACAGCGGCGCAATGGCAGCTTATGCTGATGCGTCCGAGCCGCTAGACATGGACGAATTTGGCTCGGACTTGGGAGATCCTTTTGGCTTAGATGACCCAGGGTTTGATGCTGGTGACTTGTCTGATAGCAAAGTTTCTGGTTCCAAGGCGCCTTATTCAGGAGAGTTGTTTTCAGAAGCTCCAACTCAGGTACTCAACGGTCAAAGTTTTGCTGGTTCTGAAACCGGGAATTCCTTCGATTCGGAGCAATTAGACTCCCCCACTGGGCCGTCTGACAATTTTGGCGAACCTTTTGCGCCGCTCGATTTGCCAGACGAACTCGACCTGAATGATGACGACTACGACTATCAATCCCCGCCCGTGACCGGGCAAAATCAAGGTCAGAAGCCACCTCTGCCAGAAGAGGCAGACCCTTTTGCTCAGCCGATGTCCTCGGGTTTTGGGTCTTCTCGATCTCAAAGCAAGCAGCCGAATATTGACTCGGAATACTCGTCAAATTATTCGCTGGCGGAAGACGAAACGCTGTTGATGGGAGGTGCTGTCCCCAATTCTCAGAGTCAAAGGTCGAGCCGGGGACAATTTAATTCGGCCGATCGCTCAAACTCTAACAGCAATGGTTACGGCGACTCGGAACCGCAGGCATTTGGCTCCATGGACAGCTTTGAGCTAGATGCTTTTGATGACGACGCTTTCAGCGATTCTTTCTCTCTCGACGAAAACGAGCAAGCGACTGCTTTCGGGGCTGCCACCAAGAACAGCAGCGACTGGTCGTCAAGAACTGGGAACGCTCAAGAACACAGCGGCTTTTTAGACGAATTTGACGATTTTGACGATTTGGGCAATTTGCCGGATTTTGATATCTCAGAAGATGCCAACAGTTCGATCCTGACTAGAGGTAACACCAATTTCGGCAACTCGACCAGCGGCATGATGGGTACGAGCGGCAGCGGTCTGGACTTTGACAATAGCGACGGCTCGGCAATTCGAGACGATGAGATTTTTAGCATTTCCGGCCCTGCTGATGCGTCGGTGCCGACTTTTGCTCCGACAGAAAGTGAGGCGATCGATAGTTCGGTGACTGTAGAACAGGGCGGACTGGCTTTCTTGGAAAATGCCCCTCTGTTTACCAAACAGTTGTACACGGCAATCGGGGCTGGATTGGTTTCTCTGGTAGCTGTGGCTTTCGTGACTAACATTGCCTCCTATCAAGCTCTGAAGCAAGACAAGCCGGAGGCGATCGTTTACCTGCGCCAAACAGGCTGGGTAATGACGGCTGCCGCAGGCTTTACGAGCTTTTTGACTTCTTGGGGTATCGGCCAGTTGATCGCCAAGCAGGTACGCAAGTCCTCGGACAATTTGCAAGCTCAGTTCGATGCGGTATCTCAAGGAACTTTGGACGCTCGGGCAACGATTTACTCGGAAGATGAATTTGGCAAAATGGCTGCTAAATTCAACCACATGGCGAAGGTGATCCAAACTACGATTAGCGATACCAGACGCAAGTCTGACGAACAGGAACAGGCAAAAGAAGACTTGCAGCGCCAAGTGATTCGCTTGCTAGATGACGTGGAAGGAGCGGCTCGGGGTGACTTGACGGTGACGGCGGAAGTGACGGCAGACGTTTTGGGTGCTGTTGCTGACTCGTTTAACTTGACAATTCAAAACCTCCGCGAAATCGTCCATCAGGTGAAGCAGGCGGCTCGGGAGGTTAGCAAAGGCGCTACGGATAGTGCCAAGTTTGCGGGCGATTTGTCTTCTGATGCGCTGCGGCAGGCTGAGGAACTGGCGGCGACGCTGAATTCGGTGCAAGTCCTCACCGATGCGATTCAGCGGGTCGCAGAGAGTGCTAGAGAGGCGGAAGAAGTGGCCCGGGGCGCGGCGGCAACGGCTCTGAAAGGGGGCGAGGCTGTGGAGCGGACGGTGGCCGGGATTTTGGAAATTCGAGAAACGGTAGCAGAAACCACGAGAAAAGTCAAGCGGTTGGCGGAAGCTTCTCAAGAAATTTCTAAGATTGTGGGTTTGATTGCGGCGATCGCCTCTCGGACGAATTTGTTGGCTCTCAACGCTAGTATTGAGGCGGCGAGAGCTGGGGAATCGGGTAGGGGTTTTGCGATCGTGGCGGATGAGGTGCGGCAGTTGGCAGATCGATCGGCGAAGTCTTTGAAAGAAATTGAGCAGATCGTGATGCAAATTCAAAGTGAAACCGGCGCGGTAATGACGGCGATGGAAGAAGGGACGCAGCAGGTGATTGAGGGGACAAGATTGGCAGAACAGGCGAAGCGATCGCTTGAAGATATCATTCAAGTTACCAATCGCATTGACGTGTTAGTGCGATCGATTACGGCGGACACTGTGGAGCAGAACGAAACAGCTCGTTCGGTGGCCGCTGTGATGCAAGCTGTCGAGTTAACTGCTCAGGAAACGTCCCAAGAAGCGCAGCGAGTTTCCGGTGCTTTGCAAAATTTGGTAGGCGTTGCTCGCGACCTTTTGACATCGGTGGAAAGGTTCCGAGTAGAAACAGCAGAAAGACAATAATTGATTGTTTAATGCTTTTTTTACTTCCTGATTTACAAGCACCTTAGTGTGGCAATGATGGCAAACAAAAAGCAACCTCGCAGTCTTGAAACGATTGCGGGGATGCCAATCCAGCACCTAAATAAACTAGGAGTTGTACAGATGAACGATAACATAGTAGAGGTAATTCCTGGTATTTTTGGTGAAATTCAGCCGAATGGCTGTATTATCTCTACTTTAACCAAGTCTAGCAGGGGCTATGCCAACAAAAGACTTAAGATTGACGGTGAATGGAAAACGTTTACAGTTCACCGTTTAGTATTAGAAAATATCTTAGGTCGTCCGATTAGATCAGAATACTTTTCTTGTCATACTTGCGATGTCCGTAACTGCATTAATCCCAACCATTTATGGGAAGGTTCTAGGCTGGAAAATTCTCAAGATAGGTTTAGAAAAGGACGGGTTAAAGATGTAGGAAGCACATCTGCTCCTAAACCTCAAAAAGTACCGCGAGGCATAGAAGTAATTCCCGGCATTCGGGCCGAAATACAGCCAAATGGCTGCATGATTTGTATCCTGGCTAAAAGAAGTGATGGTTACGCCATTAAGGGTACTAAAATTAATGGCAAAACTAAAAGTTTCTACGCTCACAGACTGGTACTGGAAAACAAACTGGGACGATCGATCAAACCGGGTTATTTTGCCTGTCACAGTTGCGACGATCGCGGTTGTGTCAACCCCGATCATTTGTGGGAAGGAACTCCCGCCGATAACTCCCGCGATTCTATAGAAAAAAACCGCTTTCCTTTCGTTCCCGGCAATATAAATCCTAACCGCAAGCTAAAACCCGAACAGGTGCAGCAGATTCGCTATCTTTTAGGTGAGGGGATATCGAAAAGAGAAATAGCCAGGACATTTGCCATATCTCGCAGTCAGATTATTCTCTTGTCAAGGGGACAGATTTACAAAGACATTCTCTAAGACTCCTAAAATAGACAAAATACAATAACGCTTAAAATCAGGAATAAAACTATGCTGCCGGAGCAACAACAGAGGATCATGGGCTACTTTATTGAGGAGGCAAAAGACCACCTCAATACGATCGAACAAGGCTTGCTCAACCTACAAGCGACGATCGAAGACCCAGAACTGGTTAACGAAGTATTTAGGGCTGCTCACTCTGTCAAAGGAGGAGCCGCAATGCTTGGCCTGACTAGCATTCAGCAAACATCTCACCGACTAGAAGATAGTTTTAAAATTTTAAAAGAGTGCAGCGTTAAAGTAGACCAACAGCTAGAGTCGCTGTTTTTGCGAATTTTTGACACGTTACAAGGGCTGTTAGAGCAACTGTCGGGGCCTTTTGGGCTGACAGAGGAATTGGGAGAGCAGATGGTTCGAGAATTAGAACCTGTATTTGAAGAACTCAACGGGCACTTGGGGGGACTCGTCGGACACTGCGCTAACGATTCAGACGAAAGCAGCCCGCTGCCAATACCACAAACAGTTATGGCCCGAATGGGAGCCGGGACGTTTAACTCATCGATGAGTTTTGCGGACTCGGATTCAGCTTACGCATCCGATCTCACAGAAACGGAAGAAACCGCGCTGCATCTGGTATTTGACTCGGATGTGCCGGCGAGGATGCGGGAAATGCTGCAAGAGTTCAAACAGCCTGAGGGTTCTGACAGCAGGCGACAACTTAGGAATATTTGTCGGAACTTGAAAATGGCGGGGGAGGAATTTGAACTGCCCGAGTGGATAGAATTGATCGCTGTGGTAGAAAAGGCGATCGCCAACTCAGAAAATACCTACCGCACCTTAGCCCCAACGGTCATCAAAGACATCAAACAAGCCCAAGAACAGGTACTTTTGGGTCAATCTGGGTCGATCGCACCCAGCGCCAAACTTCTGGCGCTGGTGCCGACGGTTGTGGTTCCGGAAACAGATTTTGAAGACTTGCTGGCATTCGCTCAACCGGGTACGTTGGGTTCAAATGCGGTCTCTGTTGAAGATGCGGCCTGGGATCTGGCTTTGGGCGGCGATTCCCCGGATGGATCGAACAAGTTGCTGCCAACAATTTCTGGGCTGAGCATAGACGAGCTGTTCGAGCAACTCGACGGCGACGAAAGTGACGATTACGCCGGAGGTCTATCGCCGTTGGACAATTCCCCAGGGTTCGGAGAATCAGATGTAGAGACAGGTTCTTTTAGAATCTCGACGCGCACGGGCCCGGAAGTGGGGGCGGCCGAACTCAACACTTTAGCAGACTTGTTTGAAGGCGAATCTCCAGATCTCGACGGCGCTTGGGAAGAAGAAGATGATCTGGACTACGTACAATCTGCTTCTAGGATGCCGACGGGGGGAATCATGGAATTAGATGATGATGACAATTCCGGCGATTTTACTGATTTGTTGTTTGACGAATACGGTGAGGAAAATTCGGAAACGAATGCGAGGACTCCTTTAGAGGATCTCACGAGTTTGTTTGGGGACGATTTGCTGTTTGGAGGTGAGGCTGATGGTTCGGCGGTGGCAGCCGATCGCGAAAATGCGGGTTTAAAGCAGCCGCCAACTCGCAAACAGCTTGAAACAAACAGGCAGGGTTTGGATCGGGGAGAGGGCAGGGTCGGCATTACCAGGAGGCAAGCTGATGAAGATGCTCTCGGTACGCTTTTGGACGAAGTGGCGGCCCAAACTTCTGTTGTGACGGCAGATGCTGATTTGGATAACTTGTTCGGCGATTTAGGCTCATCTGAGGAAGCGACTGTGCCGGCAGTTTCCGAGGAGTATGCTCTCAACCCGGATGCTTTCGACGCAGAATTTTCGGATCTACTAGCAGGTGGTGGCAATGATTCAGGGGATGCAGAAAAACCGACTGTAGCCGAAATAGATGATTTCGAGTTGCTCTCTGGGGTGGAGGAAGACTCGGATTTCAGCGAGCTGTTGAGCATTACTTCTGATTTCCTTTCTTCTGAAGGTGAAGCTGGGGAGAGCAGGGGCGATCGATCTTTAGCTACTGGCAGCACACCAAATGAGGAAAGTGGCAGCGTTTTTAATATGACATCAAATTCTGATTCTGATTCTGATTTAGATATTTCTGCGGATGGAGATTGGCTAGAAGATGCTTTTGGCCTGGAAGACGAGTCTGTGCAATCGACCAACCTGGATCTGGAGGATACCGATTTAGATGCGCTGTTTGGGGAGATTACGTCGGACTCGATTTCTGAGGATGAGGAGACTGGGCGCGATCGGCAGGCGGTTCATTCCCAAGAAGCGGCGAATTTGGCAGATCTGTTCGGTTCTGTACCTACGGGTACTGAGTATGACGGGGAAGCTTCGCCAGAAGTCGATGGGGATTGGTTGAATTTAAATGGAGATTCTCAATTGCCCAGTGCTGGTACGGCAGCGGATGAGGGGGACTTGGCGAGTTTGTTCTCGGACTCGGAGGCTACTGTTTCGGAGGCAGGCTTGACAGATTTGGCAGCGGCTGAATTGGGGCTATTGTCCGATCGTCCTGATGCGGAAATTGCCAGTGTCGAGTCTGATGAGGGCACTTTCGATTTGTTGGAGGATATGTTTGGCGAAGCGCCTCCACCGTCGGTGGATGCCGAAGCTGGTTTTGATTTGCAGGAGTTGTCGGCCGAAGTTCCTGAGAGTTTGTTCGATCGAGCCCAAACAGATGCGGCAAGTGAATCCGACGAGGAGGAAGATGATTTGTTTGGCGCGCTGGAAACGGATTTTGCGGCTGGCGATTTAGAGGTGATGTCGTCAGAATCTCTCGATGATATGTTTGAGGGCGATGCTGATTTGCTAGCAGCTCTGGAAACCGGGGCGACTCTCAACACCGAAGAGTTGGATGCTTTTGATGATTTGTTGGATTCGCTAGATGCTGGGCCTCTGGTGACTTCGGAACTGACGGGCTTTGGCGACGAAGAAGAAGAATTGAGCGAAGCCGATGCAGCACAGTTGGAAGATGAGTC
This sequence comes from Microcoleus sp. PH2017_34_RAT_O_A, assembly GCF_020737885.1. Classification (NCBI taxonomy): domain Bacteria; kingdom Bacillati; phylum Cyanobacteriota; class Cyanophyceae; order Oscillatoriales; family Microcoleaceae; genus Microcoleus; species Microcoleus sp. PH2017_34_RAT_O_A. The sequence continues at coordinate 53,483 of NZ_JAEQDD010000014.1, forward strand.
GCTGGCGGACTTTTTTAGCGACATTCAATCAGGTACTGAGGATTCCGAAGGCAATTTTGACGATTTAGAAGCGCTGTTAATCGCAGGCGGTGCTGGGGTCGCAATGGCAGCCTCTGGGGGTGCAAATCCGAGTCCGGTAACGACGGAAGTTTTCTCCGATCTTGAAGATCTGCTGAGCGAGAGCGCAACTATGCCGGAAATTCCAGCACCGGCGAAAACTGCCCGCAAAGCACCACCCGCTCCTGCTGCGGAGAGCGACGACGAATTTGGCGACTTAGAAAAACTGCTGGAAGATCCAAAGGACAGCGGCCGTCAAAGCGAAACCAATATCGGACAGTCGTCGGTCAATAACAGACCCAGGCGGAATGCCCGCGCGGGCGGGTTCGGCGACCAAACCATGCGCGTACCGGTCAAGCAACTGGACAACCTCAGCAACTTGATGGGGGAACTGGTAGTCAACCGCAACAGTTTGGAGCAAGACCAAGAACGGATGCGGCAGTTTTTGGACAATTTGCTGCACCAAGTGACGCTGCTGAGCGATGTCAGCCAACGGACTCAGGATTTCTACGAGCGGAGTCTTTTGGAGATTGCTTTGCTGGCAAACCGCCAGGGACATCGATCGGCATGGCGCACCGAAGAGTCGTCCCACCAACGCGAAAGCGCTTGGAGACCAGAGGAAATGGACAGGTTTACTCCTTTCCACAGTTTGGCTCAGGAGATTATTGAGCTGATCGTGCGGGTGCGGGAGTCGGCGGCGGACATTGAGTTTTTGGTGGATGAGGCGGATCAGGTGACTCGCCAATTGCGCCAAGTCACGACTCAACTGCAAGAAGGTTTGACTCGCGCCCGGATGAAGCCGTTTGCGGAGACGACGGACAGGCTGTTCCGGGCGGTGCGGGAAATTGGGATTAAGTGCGGGAAGCAGGCTCAGTTGCAGGTTGAGGGTAAGGATATTTTGATCGACAAGATGATTGTGGATCAACTTTATGACCCGATGACTCACTTGGTGAACAATGCGATTACCCACGGGATCGAAGCGCCGGAGGTGCGTTTGGCAGCCGGGAAGCCTGCGATGGGCAGGATTACGATTCGGGCTTTCCACCAAGGGAATCAAACGGTGGTTTCGGTTTCTGACGATGGGGCGGGAATTGACCCGCAAAAGGTGAAGGCGAAGGCGATCAAGCAGAATTTGTTGACGGCGGCTCAGGCTCAGAGGATGTCTCGCTCGGAAGTTTACAATTTGCTGTTTATGCCCGGTTTCAGCACTCAGGAACAGGCGACGGAGTACGCCGGCCGGGGGGTCGGTATGAACGTCGTGGAGACCTCCTTGCACGAAATTCGGGGGACTGTGGGGATTGATTCGACGATCGGCAAAGGCACTGTATTTACCATCCGTTTACCTCTGGTGTTGAGTATTTCTAAGGCTCTGACTTGCATTAGCGATCGAGCTCGGATTGCTTTCCCGATGGACGGGGTGGAGGACATGATCGATGTACCTCGCGATCAGGTGACGACTGGGGCAGACGGTTTGCCTTGCATTGAGTGGCGGGGTTCGATTTTGCCGTTCCGCCCGCTGCGGGATTTGCTGGGTTACAACCGCCATTTGGGCCGGGGCAGTGTTTACGGGTTTAATACTGACGATGACATGATTTCGGTGATCGTGCTGCGCTCTGCTGGGAATTTCTTGGCGGTGCAGGTGGATCAGGTTTCGACGGAACAGGAAATCGTGATCAAGCAGTTGGAGGGGCCTGTGCCGAAGCCGATCGGGATTGCGGGTGCTACGGTACTCGGGGACGGCAAAATTGTGGCGATTGCCGATGTTCTGGAATTGATTGATTTGGCTACTGGCAGGCTGCGGAAGGAAGCTGGCGGTACGCTTTGGGATGAAAGTGGCGATCGGGCTGCTGCGGAGGCTGCTGAGGAGAAGACTGAGCCAACTGTGCTGATTGTGGACGATTCGATTACAGTGCGATCGCTCTTGTCGATTACTTTTGAAAAAGCTGGCTACCGTGTTGAAGAAGCTCGCGACGGTAAGGAAGCTTGGGAAAAGATGAAATCCGGCCTGCCTTGCGATATCGTGTTCTGCGATATTGAGATGCCGAGAATGGATGGTTTAGAACTGCTTTCTCGGATGCAGAAGGATGCGGTTTTGTGCGAATTGCCGATCGCGATGCTAACTTCTCGCGGTGCTGACAGACACCGCCAAATGGCTTACAGTTTGGGCGCAAAAGGCTATTTCACTAAGCCTTATTTGGAGGAACAGTTGATGGATGCTGCTGCTCGGATGCTGAAGGGTGAGGTTGTTGGTGCTCCGGCTGTTGTCTAGGTTGGGTAATGTTTGAATGGGTATGAGTTCTGTGAGGGCTAAACTCCTCGCAGGACTTTTGAGCGATCGGGTTAATTAACGGCCATACTTGTAATATCATGTCCGGTCAATTGACCGAAATAAGTAAGGTTCGTAGTGCGGACTTCAGTCCGCAACATACTGCGGACTAAAGTCCACACTACGAACGGTTTTTGTTATGGTAATCGACCGGACGTGATATGATATCGTGTCCAAGAACCGGAGATTGAAAAAAGTACAAATCAAGCAAAAAGTTTTGAACGTGACTGCTGGTAGTTTAGATTAATTAGCAACTGGATGAATCATGAAGAAACGATTATTTTTGAAAGCTGGTATAGCGACAGTAAACATGGCATGGTTATCATCCTGTTTGCCTGGTAAGTCAGATGTTATGGCTGCTAGTAATGGTGTTTTTGAAGTTACTAAAACTGAGGAAGAGTGGCGCAAACTTTTGACTCCGGCACAGTTTAATGTGTTGCGAAAACACGCTACTGAACGCTCTCATACTAGCATTCTCGACAAGCAATACGGTTCGGGAATTTATGCGTGTGCTGGGTGTAATTTGCCAGTTTTTGCGTCGCAAACTAAATTTGATAGCGGTACTGGTTGGCCAAGTTTTTACGATCCGATCAAAGGGGCGATCGCCACATCGATCGATAATTCGCTGTTTGGGACTAGAATTGAGGTGCATTGCCGTCGCTGTGGCGGGCATTTGGGTCATGTATTTGATGACGGCCCTGCACCTACTGGCAAACGTTACTGCATGAATGGTGTTGCGATGAAGTTTATTGCTGGCTGAGGTTCTTTCACTGCGCGGGGGTTCAGAAACCGGGTTTCTTCCTACAATCTTAGCTACGATGCTTAAATTATCGTAGAAACCCGGTTTCTTGCACGCGGGGTGTGGAATCCCATAATCATCTGCGCGCAAAATGGCAGGTGCAGGCGGATTCGTGCGGATGGTATAGTGATTTTTGGGACGAAAGGGCGATCGAGGTTATGAATGGACGCTGAAGAACTTTTAGAAAGATACGCTAAAGGCGAACGAAACTTTCATTCAGCTATGCTGAGAGGTGTAGACCTCAAAGGTGCAGACTTGAGTGGGATCGACTTAAGCTCTGCAAACTTGACAGCAGCAGAGTTGAATGAGGCAAACCTAACCGGAGCAACGCTTAATAGTACAAACCTCACGAAGGCATCTCTGAAAGGTGCAAATTTGAGCGGGTTACGAGCTTCTTCTGCAAACTTCACTGATGCAGATTTGTGCGGTGCTGATTTAAGTAAATCTGATTTGAATTATGCTAATTTTAGTAATGCCAACTTGAATGAAGCAAACCTAAGTGATGCCAAACTACCTTCTGCAAAGTTCACTGAAGCATCCTTGATTGAAGTGTGTTTGAGCAGAGCGAACCTCACCGGTGCAAACCTGACTAAAGCAAACTTGACTGAAGCAGACTTAAGTCGGGCAGATATAACTGGCCTAAAAATCAAAGATACTAATCTTCAGGGAGCCAAGCTGCGCGGTGTCAATTTGTCTCAGCAGGACTTGTCGGGTATGAATCTAGCAAATGCGGATTTAGCTGGAGCCGAATTGATAGAAGTAAATCTAAGAAACGCTTGTTTGCGAGGTGCAAATTTAGAGAGAACAGGTCTTCAAAGAGCTAATTTGATCCGAGCAAATCTGGAGGGAGCTAAATTTAAGAGAGCAGATTTGACTGATGCCAATACTTATGGTATGAACATCAAGAATGCAGACTTCACTGGTACAATCATGCCTGATGGAGAATTTTACAAACCAGAAACCAATCAACAAGAATCTCAAACAGGAACATCTATGACGCGCAAAATTATTCGTACTGACAAAGCACCCGCACCTGTGGGCCCTTACAATCAAGCGATCGCCGCAACGGGCACTATGCTGTTTGTAGCTGGCCAAATTGCGATCGACACTAGACTAAACGATATCGTCTACACCGACGACGTGGCCAAGCAAACCGAACAAGTGATGGCAAATCTCGAAGCCATTCTCACAGAAGCCGGCGCTACTTGGTTGGATGTCGTGAAAACTACGGTTTTTCTCAAAAATATGAATGATTTTGCCGCTGTCAATGCGGTTTATGGGAAATATTTTGATGAGAAAACTGCACCGGCACGGGCTTGTGTGGAAGTTGCTCGTTTGCCGAAGGATGTGTTGGTAGAGATTGATTGTATTGCTGTTATTTGATTATTAGGACTCGATCTTCCGAATTCTTGCCCCCTACTTCCCCGTGAGACAAATTAGGTACGTTGTTGCGCTTCAGCGCTCTTTATAAATATTAGGAAAGAGCGCTGAAGCGCAACAACGTACCCTCAACTCAGATTGTTCTTAAGTCAACCGTATTAGGTTATACTATTTCTCAAAAATCTTGGTACAATAAAATTTTGGGCAAGAGTTAAGCAGAGGGTTGTTTATACTGACCATTTTGTAAGGTGCGTCGCTCGATCGATTGTCGATTTTTTTGAGGGATTTTTAATGGCGACGCACCCTACAGCTAAGCATACTTTATATTTTATTCAGTCCGCGGAGGCGGACTTCGTTTGTATAGTAGCGGTTTCAACCGCCAAACGATCGCAGATAGTTTTAAGTGCCGAGGGGAAAGTGCGCGACTGTATGAACTCCCACAGCCGATCGCACTTTTGTCGATCTGTCGCTGTCGCGCACCTACTCCCAAATCAATCTGAAACAATCAGATTTTATCTCAATTAGCAATTAGGAATTACTAATTACCAGTTACCAATCAGCAATTAGCAATTACTCCAAAAGCAATTACCAATTACCAACTGTCAACTATTTATTCAACGCTTCGCGGGCGGCTACCGCTTCATCGGGATGAATGTTCAAACGGGTCAAATTAATTCGACCTTTATTGTCAATTTCTCGCACTTTGACAATCACTTCATCATTCACAGCTAACTCGTCTTCCACTTTCCCAACACGGTAGTCCGCTAACTGGGAAATGTGAATCATTCCTTCTTTTCCTGGCAGAATTTCGACAAAAGCGCCGATCGGAATAATTCGAGTTACGCGGCCGACATACACGTCTCCAGCATTCAACTTCCGCGTCATGCCTTGGACAATATTGTAAGCCCGTTGAGCTTTTTCACTGTCGTTACCAGCAATTGTCACGGTTCCGTCGTCTTCGATGTCAATCTTGACACCAGTTTCTTCGGTGATGGCTTTGATAGTTTTACCACCAGGCCCAATTACCAAACCGATAAATTCGGGATCGATTTTCAGCGTTAGCAAACGCGGTGCAAACGGCGACATTTCCTTGCGGGGAGTGTCGATGGTTGCTAGCATTCTTTCTAAAATGTGCAGTCTCGCAGGTTTGGCTTGACGGATCGCATTTGCGATCGCATCTAAGGGCAAACCTTTGATTTTCATGTCCATTTGCAAAGCAGTAATTCCGGTGTCGGTACCGGCTACTTTGAAGTCCATGTCGCCTAAGAAGTCTTCAATTGCTTGAATGTCAGTCAAGATTCGGACTTCATCGCCTTCTTTGATTAATCCCATGGCCGCGCCGCTGACGGGTTGCGAAAGGGGAACGCCTGCATCCATTAACGCTAGCGTTGAGGCGCAAACTGAACCCATTGAGGTTGAACCGTCGGAGGAGAGGATTTCGGAAACTACGCGAATGACGTAGGGGAAATCTTCTTTGGATGGCAAAACTGGCAGCAAAGCGCGTTCTGCAAGGGCTCCGTGACCGATTTCTCGGCGTCCGGGCGATCGCATCGGTTTGGTTTCTCCCACGGAAAATGGGGGGAAATTGTAGTGATGCAGGTAGCGTTTGTCTTGCTGCGGGTGCAAGTCATCGGCTAAATCTTGCGCGTCTCCTGGAGTTCCCAGAGTTGCTGCGGACAAGACTTGGGTTAAGCCGCGATTGAACAGCGCACAGCCGTGTACTCGCGACGGCAGCACCCCTACACGACAAGAAACGGGTCGCACCTCGTCTAGCTTGCGGCCGTCTACACGGACGCCATCTTCGATGATTTGCTTCCGCATCATTTTCTTGGTAACGTCTTTGAAAACGTTGCCAATTGTCTTGCTGGTGGCTGCTAGTTTGATCGGATCGTCTTCGGCTAGTTCGGCGATCGCAGATTCGACTGCATTTGCCTTCACTTCGTCCAAAGCTGCATTCCGTATTGTTTTGTCTTTTTCAAATCTTGACAAAATGATGCGGATGGGTTCTTGGGCGCGATCGCGAATGAAGTTTTCGAGGGCGAAATCTTGCGGTGGGCGTTCCTCTACCACGAAATCGATGCCCAATTCTGCCATGATTTCGCGCTGGGCTTGAATCAAGTCACAGGTTGCTTCGTAGCCGAAGTCGATCGCCTCGATGATATCCTGTTCGGGCAATTGGTTGGCGCTGGCTTCCACCATGATTACTCCGTCTGGAGAACCGGCTACCACGAGATCCAACTCGCCTTCTTTGATTTCGCTATAGGTGGGATTGATGATGAAATCGTCCCCTACCAAACCAACTCGCACAGCCGCCATCGGCCCGTAAAACGGCATTTTCGCTAGCAGAATCGCTACGGAAGCGCCTGTCACTGCCAAAACGTCGGGGGGTACTTGTTCGTCCATCGACAGCGTTGTTGCGACAACTTGGATGTCATCTCGCAGCCAGCTAGGGAATAGCGGACGCAACGGGCGATCGATCAAACGCCCAGTCAAAGTAACTTTTTCTGGGGGACGCCCTTCCCGGCGCAAAAATCCACCGGGAATTTTACCGCCAGCGTAGAGTCTCTCTTCGTAATCCACCAACAGGGGCAGGAAATCAATTCCCTCTCTCCCCTGCGATCGAGTCGCTGTCACTAAAACCGCCGTGTCACCCGACTGAATCAAAACTGCACCGCCTGCTTGAGGCGCCAGTAAACCAATCTTCAGTCTAATATCCCGTCCATCAAAAGATATTGACTTGTCTATCTCTACCATGTAGCACTGCTTCCTTATCTACCACATTCTTTCTCTGTCGGGATCGTAACATTACCACAGGATGTTTGAGAGGAACCAGCCAAAAGAGAGAGATAATCGGCGGGCGATCGACTGTCAGTGTCTTGATTGTAAGCATTTATACTCTTTAATTTTTTTTCATGTTCTCCAGTCGATTCTCCGGTCGATCGCCCGCCAAACACATTCCATAGATGGTACTATGAATTTTCGATTGGGAAATTTGGATCAATTAGGTCAACCGCAGATGTCAGGCAGATAAACACAGATTAACGCAGATAATTTCAAGATATTTCGGATTTTTTGCAAGAGTTATATTATTCACAAATCAAACAGGACTGCTGTAGCAAGTCTCGCAATTAAATAAAAATATTAGGATTTAAAAATGGCAATTTTACACGGCAGTTGGCTACTGGAAAAAGAAAAAAGTGGCTTATTTATTTGGGGAGAAACTTGGCGGAAAGTTGGGGCGATTGATACCGTTAAATCGGGGATGAGTCTACAGCATCCTTTGGCAATGACCGAATCTGAACTGAAGACTTTTCTAACTTCCTTGCAGCAGTCGGGCAAACTAAACTGGCAATTACCCGAAACCGCAGATATTCAGGAGAAAAGCAAGAAGACTAGACGATCGCCCAAAACGACCACCGCAGCCATTCCTACGGAAAATTTATCGATTCAGAGGCAAGTTCGGGCGATCGCACTTCCCACCCAAATCTCCGCAGACAACGCCACACTAATCCCGCAGCACTCAGCAGCAGCACTTGAAGAACCAACAAAAATCGAGGAAATTTACCTTTATCCTTGGCAAGTAGAAGGTTATTTACTCAACCCTCAAGCAGCTTTTGTTTTCTTGCAATCACTGCCACTCAATAGCACAGAACTAGACTCTTTTGTCGGATCGGATTTGCGTTTTTGGTCTCATATTGCTAGGTGGAGTTTGGATTTGTTGGCGAGGTGCAAATTTTTGCCAGCATTAGAACCACAACCTGACGGTTCTGCTATTGCTAAATGGCAACCTTTGTTAGATAGTTCTACAGATACACTCCGCCTCGCTACTTTTTCCAAGCAAATGCCGGCGGCTTGTCGAATATATCAGAAGAAGGAAGAAGGAAGAGGGGAGAAGGAAGAAGGAAGAAAGGAAGCAGAAATCGGGGAATGGGCTTTGGCGGTGGATTTGCCGGTGGGGGCGGAGGATTTGGTGTTGGGGTTTTTGAGTAGTGTTGTAGATTGTGAAGTGCGATCGTCTTCGAGGGCTGCGCTAACGGCTGCTGGCTCAACTTTAGACATCAAAACAGTTTCCCCAACCCGCGAATGGTTGCAAGCTTTGCAGCAGGAATCTGGGATTGTGCGCGCCGAATCAGCAGCTTTGGAAAAGTTGGCAACCAAGCTGACTGCTTGGGCTGCACCGCTGCAAAATCAACTATCTCAACAAAATCAATTTCATACTTGTTTTCAACTACTACCGCCGTCTCCAGGTAAAGTTAACTGGAGTTTAAATTATTGCTTGCAAGCAGTAGATGAAACCGATTTTTTGGTAGATGCGAAAACTGTTTGGAACAACTCTGTCGAACGTTTAAATTATGCGGGACGGACAATTGAATTGCCTCAAGAAACTTTGCTCAGTGGCTTGGGTTTAGCCTCGAAACTTTATCCGTTAATTGAGCCGAGTTTGCAAGCACAACGACCGCAATCTTGTCAACTAAATCCGCTGCAAGCTTACGAGTTTATTAAGTCTGTGGCTTGGCGGTTTGCTGATAGCGGGTTGGGCGTGGTTTTGCCGCCGAGTTTGACAAAGGCTGATGGTTGGGCGAGTCGTTTGGGTTTGAGTATTAAGGCGGAAAAAACCCCCCCCAACCCCCCCTTACTAAGGGGGGGAGTAGGAGAAACTAACCCCCCCTTAGTAAGGGGGGGCAAGGGGGGGTTGGGCTTGCAAAGTCTGTTAAGTTTTAAGTGGGAATTGACGATCGGCGGACAGCGCATTTCTAAGGCAGAATTTGACAACTTGATCGCGTTGAATTCGCCTTTGGTGGAAATTAACGGCGAGTGGGTGGAGTTGCGCGCAACCGATGTCAGGGCGGCTCAAAGTTTCTTTGCTAGTCGCAAAGAGCAAATGACTCTTTCCTTGGAAGATGCTTTGCGGTTGGCTTCGGGCGATTCCCAGATGATTGAAAAGTTGCCGGTGGTGAATTTTGAAGCAACTGGTCAACTTCAGGAATTGTTGAATACTTTGAGCGATAATCAGGCCGTAAGTGCGATCGCAACTCCAGCCACTTTCCGAGGACAATTGCGGCCCTATCAAGCGCTAGGGGCAGGTTGGTTAGCATTTTTAGAACGCTGGGGTTTAGGTGCTTGTCTCGCGGACGATATGGGTTGCGGCAAAACGATTCAGCTAATTGCTTTTCTCCTGCATTTGCAAGAACAGGATGCCCTAAAAGCCCCGACTTTACTGGTTTGTCCGACATCAGTGTTAGGGAATTGGGAACGCGAAGTCAAGAAGTTTGGCCCGACGTTGAAAGTGTTACTCCATTATGGAGATCAACGCGCTAAAGGTAAAGCATTTGCGGCCGCAATTAAGGGAAAAGATTTAATAGTTACCAGTTATTCTCTGGTGTTTCGCGATGCTAAGGAAATTCAAAGCACTAAATGGCAAGGATTGGTTTTAGATGAAGCGCAAAACATTAAGAATTCCGAGGCGAAGCAGTCGCAAGCGGTGCGGCAAATCGAGGCATCTTTTAGAATTGCGCTGACGGGAACTCCGGTGGAAAATAGACTGCAAGAATTGTGGTCAATTTTGGAATTTCTGAATCCAGGCTATCTGGGCCCGCGCAATTTCTTTCAGCGCCGGTTTGCAATTCCGATCGAGAAATATGGAGATAGAGAATCATTGCATACTTTGCGATCGCTCGTGCGGCCTTTCATCCTCCGCCGCCTGAAAACTGACAAAGAAATCATCCAAGATTTGCCGGAAAAACAGGAGATGACTGTATTTTGCAGTCTGGCGTCAGGACAGGCGGCATTATATCAGAAAGTAGTTGAAGAGTCGATCGCTAATTTAGAATCAGCCGAAGGCATTCAGCGCCGAGGCATGATTCTGGCTTTGCTGGTAAAACTGAAGCAACTTTGCAACCACCCTGCCCTTGTGAAAGCAGAAGGTAAGCCGAAGGAATTGAGCATTAACAGCCAAGAATCGGGAAAATTGCAGCGGTTGGTGGAAATGTTGGAAGAGGTTGTCGCCCAGGGCGATCGGGCTTTGATTTTCACTCAATTTGCTGAATGGGGAAAACTCCTGAAACCGCATCTGGAAAAGCATTTAGGGCGAGAGGTTTTGTTTTTGTACGGCGGCATTAAGCAGCAGCAGCGGGAAGAAATGATCGATCGCTTCCAGCACGATCCGCAAGGCCCGCCGATTATGATATTATCCTTAAAAGCGGGCGGTACTGGCTTAAATTTAACCAGAGCAACCCACGTTTTCCACTACGATAGATGGTGGAATCCCGCAGTAGAAAATCAGGCAACTGACCGCGTATTTCGGATCGGTCAAACGAGAAATGTGCAAGTTCACAAATTTGTCTGTACTGGTACTTTAGAGGAGAAAATTCACGATATGATCGAAAGTAAAAAAGCTCTCGCCGAACAAGTAGTCAGCGCGGGCGAAAACTGGCTGACTGAACTCGATACTGACCAACTTCGCAATTTACTAATTCTCGATCGCAATGCTATTATAGAAACAGAAGAAGAATAATTTTTAGGGTTCGTAGTGAGGACTTCAGTCCTTCTTAAATGCGGACTAAAGTCCTCACTACAAACCTTCTTCTTTCTTCTTCCTTCTTCCTTTTTGAATGCGGACTAAAGTCCTGACTACAAACCTTCTTATTTCTTTTTTTCCTTATTTTTGCGGACTAAAGTCCTCACTACAAACCTTCTTCTTCCTTCTTCCTTCTTCCTCCTTCCTTCTTCCTTCTTCCTTCTTCCTTCTTCCTTCCGCTTATGATTGACAGAGAATGGTGGACACAACAATGGCTCGATTTAATCAATACCTACCGCTTCAAAAAGCGATTAGAACGCGGATGGCAATATGCGCGGGAAGGCAAAGTTCTCAGCATTAAATTTCCCAACCAAGAAGTAATTGCCATAGTTCAAGGAACTGATCCTAAACCCTATCAAGTTTCTTTAGGACTCGATACTTTAACCGATGAAGATTGGGATTACGTGATTGAAAATATGTCGCAAAGAGCGGTTTTTTCAGCTAAACTATTAGCTGGAGAAATGCCTCACAATATTGAAGATGTATTTGCGGCGGCCGGAAAAACCCTATTTCCGTTAAGTTTGTCAGATATTCGATCGCGCTGTAGCTGTCCTGACCCGAAAAATCCTTGCAAACACATCAGTGCAGTATACTACTTATTGGGCGATCGCTTCGGCGAAGACCCCTTCGTACTGTTTCAACTGCGCGGTAGAACCAAAGAGCAAATTTTAACCGCACTCCGCCAGAGACGCGGTACCCAAGCAGAGGAAAATTCCCAGCTAAACACCTATGACAATTCCCCCGCCGCGAATGCTAAAGTGCCAAAGGTCGATCGCTTTTGGGAATACAACCAACAGCTAGAATCATCTTTAGTCGTGATTGTGCCACCGCCCAGCAGCGAAACCGTATTAGATATTTTAGGCCCCATTCCCCTGGCAACCGACGCCAAACTGACAACTACCAAATCCTCCCCCGCATCAGACGGCATCAAACAGCATTTGAGCAAAATCTACCAAACAGTTAGCCAGCAAGCAGTTTTAGCCGCACTGAAACGAAGTGAAGCAGACTAAAAGATTATTCTTTCTTTGTTTCTGGGAATTACGCAAAGTCTAAGAAACCGGTTTCTGAGAAAATATCTGCTGGGTAGCAAAACATTTCGAGAGAAACCGGGTTTCTTTTAATTATGCAAAGTCTCAGAAACCGGGTTTCTGAGAAAATATCTATTGGATGGCAAAACATTTCTAGAGCAACGGGCTTTCGGCTAACTATCCATCAGGTTAAGAAACCCGACTCTAATATCAAATTCAAAACAATAATAGAACTAATTGCGTTTAACAGAAGGCGGATTGGTGAAACGCAACCAAGTTGCTAAAGTAGCTACGGCGAAAACTGAAGCCAAGCCGAACGTCAAGAAAGTTTCAAAGGCTGACATAATACTGTTCCTCTTTATTTGAGCGATCGAGTAAATCTTTTCCTTTTTCTTTATATCAGCCTCAATCAATTTCTTCAACCTGTCCGGACATAAAGTATTTACTACTTTACAATGTAAAATATTTCTTTACAAAAAGTTACAGTCTTCCCAGATTACTCATAATATCGAGCAATTCCTGAGGCCGTTCAATCAAAAAATCGGGATTGTGTGCAGCCAAAACTTCCTGAGAATTAAAACCCCAACTTACCGAAATTACCTTAATACCAGTTTTTCTAGCAGCATCTATATCTCGGATTTCATCTCCTACATACACGACTTCTTCAGGATTTATATGCTCTTTTTTCAGCCATTTATTAATAACTTTATGTTTGCCAAAAGTTGAACCCGAGTAAATAAAGCTGAAAGTGTTTTGCAACCCGTTGATTTCTAGCAAGGCTAAGACATTCTCTTGGGAATTAGAGGTGATAATCCCCAATTGAAAGCCAAGGTTTTTTAACTCTAGCAAAACTTCTTTAATTCCCGCAAATAATTCAATTTTAGGAATTTCACTGCGTAACTCTGCTTTCAATTTTCTAATCAGCAGCGGGAATTTGAAGATAGAAATGCCAGAATACCGGAGGATTTGCCAAGAAGTTAAGTTGCTTAATTGAGCGAGTTCATCTTTTGTCGCAGACTTAAAGCCGAATTCTGCTGACAAACGGTTGGTGATGTTCAGAAGAATATCGATTGTATCTGCTAAAGTACCGTCAAAATCAAAAATAATTACTTTGGTCATTGGGGAAGATTAAATCACGAGGGGGAAATCTCTTCTATATTACTCATTGCCTTTTGATTGTTAACGCAAAAAAAAGATAGCAACGGCGGGAATCGCACCCGCATCTCCCGGTATACTCCAGGGAATTCTACCATTTAAACTACGTTGCTGGTGGCAGCGAACCGAATCAAACGGTTGTCTCTCGCCTTGACAAGCGAATTTCTGGATGTGGTACCCGCCACGTGATTTATCCGTGGAATCAATCCCAAATCGAAAATCTAAAATCCTCTCTTCCCCCGAATTTATCCGTGGGGTCGCCTCTAAAATCTAAAATATCGCTCTACCACTGAGCTACGCTGCCCCATTGCATTATACATTTTAAATGCAACTATTTGAGAATTGCCAAGCTGACAAACTCTAGACATAAATAACTATCAAGTAGGGTGTGTCAGTTGCGATAATTGTTATTTCCTGCCAACCATCTCAAAACTGACGCACCATTTTTTCTTGGTAGGTTCGTTTGCAGACATCGATTTTAAAAGAAGGAAGTTCGGCAACGAGCAATGTACGGGATGTAACGGATGTCAGAAAGAAGGAAAAAAAGACTGAAACTACTGACAACTATCAACTGTCAACTGTCAACTGACTATTAATTTGATTTGCTTTCGCATTCCGCCGCAACATTTCGGGTTTAATTCGCCGCAGTGCCGAAGCTGTAAATCGGCGGTTCCATTCTTCATCGGAAATCTCCGCTAATTCTGCAAGTGTCGGTGCTATGTTTTCAGGATAAGGCTCAAATTCTGCAACATCCGTTGGTTTGGCAAATCGCTGATTCCAGGGACAAACATCTTGACAAATGTCGCAACCTGCTACCCAACCTTGTAAATTAGATGCAATTTCGTCGGGCAGTTTTTCGGCTCGATTCTCGATCGTATGATAAGCTATGCACCGATCGGCATTCACGACAAAAGGCTCAGTAATTGCTTTCGTCGGACACGCCTCGATGCAGCGAGTGCAGGTACCGCAATGTTCGGTGTGTGGCGCATCCGGCTCTAACTCGATATTAGTCAAAATTTCGCCCAAAAACACCCAAGAACCGTATTCTCGCGAAATTACATTACCATTTTTAGCCATCCAGCCAATCCCCGCCCGCTGCGCCCACACTTTATCCTGAACCGGCCCGGTATCAGCATAATACCGTGCTTCAATTCCTTCGCCTTGCGATCGCACCCAATTTGCTAACAGCTTCAGTTTTTTGTGCAAAATTTTGTGGTAATCCCGCCCCCAGCCGTAGCGAGAGATTTTAGCATACTCTCTGACTGCATCGTCCCCCCCCTCGAACGGGGGATTCTCGGGGCGTTGGTGAGGCGTGTAGTAATTGAGGGCGACACATATTAATGACTGCACATCTGGCACGAGCGATCGAATATCCAGCCGTTTCGGGTTAGCCATCCATGCCATATCCGCCTGATAACCCTTGTCCAGCCAAGCCTGCAATCTTTGTTTTTCTCGATCGACATCTGCGTCTGCTGAGGCGATCCCGACTTTGTGAAATCCCAACTCTAGGCCTTTTTGCTTAATGCGATCGCTATTAATTGTTATTTTCATCGGATAAAAAACCATATCACAAAATGGGCTATAAGTCTATTAATATTTAGACTGATTTTACGACAGAATTCATAATACTTTCACAATCTTTATATTTATAAATTTGAACTGTAATTTGTCAAAAACGTTACATAATTTTAATTAAGGGAGAATTCGATTCGCACATCTCAAGTACGGAAATCAAACCTACAGCGAATCCCACAGTATAAACATGGCAGTTAGCATTCAATCAGCTCAATCTATTTTCTCGAACACCGAGATTGCTAGTGCTGTTCCGGCCACCACGGACTCGTTCTACAAACTCAGCGTTGAAGACCAACTCGCACTGCTCTGGTATGCTTACACGGAAATGGGCATTTCCATTACCGCAGCAGCCCCCGGAGTAGCCAGCATGGCGCTGGTTGAAGGCGTCCTGGGCGAAATCAAACAGATGTCGCCGGCTGCTCAAAGCAAAACCATGTTTGACCTAGCCAGCAACGCCGACACCACCATCGGCCGGATTTACACTTCATTGCGCGTCAATACTAAACTCGGTTTCTGGTACGAGTTGGGACAGTTGATGAAACAGGGCGCTGTCGCTCCCATCCCTGCTGGCTATCAAATGTCTCCCGAAGCAACCCAAGTCCTTGAAACCATCAAGAAGCTCGATCCGGGTCAACAAATTACTGTACTTCGCAACACCGTAGTTCACATGGGCTACGATCCCGATTTCAGCCAAGAATACGGCAAACGCTCTGCTCCTCGCAGCACTCCAACCGCTGTAGCAGAGCGGGTGAAAACCCAGATTGAGGGTATCAGCGAGCAAACTGTGCTCAGCTACATCGACAACATGAACGCCTTCGACTTCACCCCAGCCGTCGGTTTATTTGCTGAAGACGGTGCTCTCCAACCGCCTTTCCAAAAGCCGATCGTCGGTCGCGAAGCTATCCTCAACTATATGCGGGAAGAGTGCATCGGCCTGAAAATGCTGCCCGAGCGAGGTGTGTCGGAGCCTGCTGAAGATGGCTACCGCCAAGTCAAAGTCACGGGTAAAGTCGAAACTCCTTGGTTCGGCGCCAATGTGGGTATGAACATCGCGTGGCGGTTTATGCTCGATCCTCAAGGTCAAATTTTCTTTGTGGCGATCGACTTGTTGGCTTCTCCTAAGGAATTGATGAATTTGATGCGCAAATAGCATCTTCTTGTTTAACAAAGACTCTACAGCAACCCAGATGCCACGAGGTGTCTGGGTTTAGTTGATTTGAGATTTGAGATTTTTCGATTTTTGATTTGAGATTTGAAGGATTCAAGGATTGGGAATGGCTGATGGCATAAGGGTTTGCGACTTGCCTACAGTTGCATTATTTTTGGTAACTGGTACAATTTCGGTCGATCGGCCTCAAAGCTCCATGAGGCGCATAGCATTATTGATTTTTTTTAGATAAAATTTATGACCCTAGCTATATCTTTTGATGGATTTGCTGTGACCAAGAGAATGATTACATTAGATTCATTCATCTCCAATCATTTCTTATATGACCGCCACAACTCGACCTATTTTAACTCGCTCTATAAATATCGTCGGTCTCACAAAGCCTGCGCTAGAGCAATATTTTGAAACTTTTAACGCGGGCGATTTTGAAGCGACCGCTAATTTGTTTGCTGAGGACGGGGTTCTGCACGCGCCCTTTGAAGAGCCAATTATCGGCAAAAGCTCGATCGCCCGTTATCTAAAAACAGAAGCGCCAGGAATGCATCTCGAACCCCAGCAAAGTGCAAGCAAAATTTTAGAAGATGGCACAGTTGAAATTCAGGTCAGCGGCCGGGTGCAAACTCCCGCATTTGGTATTAATGTCGGATGGGTTTTTCTGCTCAATTTTCAGCAAGAAATTCTTTCTGTTACCGTCAAACTCTTAGCGTCTCCCCAAGAATTGCTGACTCTGCGACCTAAGAAATTCGGTTCTTAATATAGGAATTATCCAGGGAGTGAGGCACAAATTGGTAATTGGTAATTGCCAAGAAAGCGACCGCAATGAAATTGTTTTATAGTGAGGAATAACCTCATCTCCAGAGGGAGCATCCCAATGAATGCAAAAAAGCAATTTTTTTACAGTGCTATCCCCGAAAAGCGAGTGTTGAATATATCGCTCTTCGGGGACAGCACTATAAAATCAAAACTGAGAGGCTCCCATCTATCTAAGCATAGCCAACGCTATAGAAAGCCGATTTTTTCAGTATTTATCAGCCCGCAACAGTACCTAGAGCAACCGCAGCCGACAGCTAAAACGTTGTTATGTTATACGATTTATAAAAAGTATTGGTACATAATTGTTGGGGATGAGTAAAACGAGGAGTTGTTTGCTTAACTCGCGATAGAGGTGCGTCGCTACTCTAAAAGTCGCTTTTCTTTACGGATTTTTAATAGCGACGCACCCTACAGCTACTGTTGCTTGTTTCTTCTTAATTCTTTCTTCTTCCTTCGGCTCTACAATCTTAGAGTCTGGTTAGAGAGGGACGAGATTGCAAGAAAAAGTGGCTGTCACCGCACGGTGCGACAGACAACCACTAGAATCAAAAACATTGTCAATCACTAATGACTAATGACTAATGACTAAACGGTGCGACAGACAACCACTAGAATCAAAAACATTGTCAATCACTAATGACTAATGACTAATGACTAATGACTAATTAAGATTTTTCCGGCAAACTCGCTTCCAACTTCAGACAGTTACGACCGTCTAATTGCAAAGTGTAGTCCACCCGATCCATAAGTCGGCTCATAATCAGCCAGCCATAGCCACTTTCTTGTTTAGCTTCCGGCCTCGGGGGACTGTAAGTATCCATTTCGTAACCTTTACCGTAATCCCAAATTTCTAAACCAATATCCCGATTTTTTAAATTCAAGCGAATTAAAACTGGCAGATTGGGTTGATCTTTGTGAGCATGGCGGATCACGTTAGAATAGGCTTCTGCTAACACCAAGCGCAAACGATTCGACTGACGCGGCCAATCGACGTGCTCTCCTAGCTCAACTTCCAAACTGCTCAGCAACCAATTTTCAACTATTGTTAAAAACCGCAAGTCGCTTGGCACATGAAGCTCAGTATTCATAAAAAAATCCCGTAAGTTTGAAAACCCTGTGTCTTCAGACCAGGTTTGACACTCGAGCGGGCTAAAGCCGCTGAGATTCTACTGACAGAATTAGACAAAGGGTGTGACCTAAATCTAATCTCGTTACGACCGTCAAGCGCCGTCTACTTAGTCACTCATCGTCAAGCGATAGTTACTAGCTAATGATTGTTGTTTCTAATGCTTTCAGAATCCATCACACTTGCCAAGACGCGGTACGCTCGACATCCTGCCATTATTAGCTCTTTTTGTGTTGCCTCTCACTCTTGCGTACTAAGTTGCAGGGATTTCTCCGATACTAGGATGTTTCAACACGTAGATGTTTTTGTTCTTACTCACAATCTAAATTGTATCATACTACGAAGAACACGGGGACTAAAGTCCTCCGCGTCGCTTTCCTAGGAAGGACTAAAGTCTCTGAGTTTCCCGCATCCCGTATTAGTTTTATGAAACATGACGCACCAAATTTATCTGGCGTTAATATTTGCCGCTACATAGAGGATACTCAATGGCGGGCGATCGATGCAATACAATTTTTTTGAAAGCCTCGATCGCAAAGCATCAGTTAAAAGTTAGGCATTTACCCCGCCCAAAAAACGGATACCGTGCCACTTACCACCGTCGTGGAGAGATCCAAATTTTAGAGGAAAGTTCAAGCTCCCGCGATTGAATGCGAGAGTCAAATCTCAAATCTCAAATCTCAAATCGACTGACGCGCTAGTTCTGTAACTTTTGCCGTTAGCGAAGCTTGCAGAAGAGCATCGCCCGCGTTCTCTGTATTAATCTGTAGGCCCTCAACTGACGGCTGGAGTTTTTGAGACCCAAAGCCCCCGACTCTTCGTCGGCATGACTGACAGATTCAGAGAACCTCCAGAGAGAGTATGGTTTGGTCGTCTTCCTGAACGGGATTGTCAGCTCGGATGTAAGCCAACAAATTGTCCAAGTTGAAAGAACCAGGCTCTTGAATCAAAAGTTGCCAAAGCCCTTCTTGTTGTAGCATAGAACGGGTTTCTTCGCCCCCTGCGACCGCCTTAGTGGTCACGCTAGCTTCAGTAATCCCGTCACTTGTCAGCAGAAATACATCTCCTGACTTTAATTCGATCGCACCAGCTTTACCTTTCCAGACTGGCAATATCCCCAAGGGAATACCGCGAGCTTTGAGGAAATTCGGCTCTGCTGGCGTTGCACCGCTAGCTGCTTGAGCTTTCACCTCTGAGTTAGACCAAACGATCGGATAAATGTGACCAGCATTAGCAAAAGCCAGGTGTCCTGTTGACGGAGTGTAACGAGCTACAACCATTGTAATAAAATGGTTGTTGCCGATCAGATCGTCAGCCATACTGCTGTTCATATTCTGCATCACTCTCTCGGGTTCGGGAGAAACTTCTTGAGAAAGTTCGCGCCGCATCACCGAAATCGCGCTAGCCATAAATAGAGCAGCCGGAACACCCTTACCGGAAACATCTCCCACAGCTATCCAAATATCCCCTTGAGAGTGGACGTAGACCTCAAAAAAGTCGCCGCCAACTTCCCGCGCGGGATAGCAACAAGCTTGCACCCTGACAGTTTCAAAATCCGGCCAACTTTGGCGCAACAAGTTTGTTTGGATTTGGCGGGCCACCTCCAACTCGTTTTGCATCTGATTGGCTAAATCCAGAGTGCGCTGATAGAGCTTAGCTTGAGACAGGGCGAGAGCAGCTTGAGCTGCTACACCTTCTATTAACTCTATCTCTTCTCCCGACCAAGGGTTAGTGCCACCTTGCTGACACAGGGCTAGTACCGCCAGCAAGTCTTGCTGATAAGTTAGGGGCACAGCAATCTCAACCGAGTTACCGTCAGCCCCACTGTTGGCGCTGACTTGAGTTTGGCGGCTGGCTACGGCTTGAACCAGCAAATTTTCATCAAAAGAAAAGCTGCTAGGTTCGGCGTTTTGGGCTTGGTAGGGAAAGGTACTGGGTAATAGTCGATCGACCTCTACCGGCCGCAGCATACAATAGTTGGCCTCAAAAGTTTGACCTACGGTTTGAACAATAGTTTGTACCATACTAGAGTAATCTAGCGACCCGCGAATCACGCCCATCACCTCATTAAACAGAGATTCCTTGCGTAAAGCGCGGCGCAGTGCAACGCTGCGCTGCTTGTAGTATTTGTAAGTTTCTGACGCTTGATTGATAACTGATTTGAGCTCTTCAGGATTCCACGGTTTGGTGATGTACTTGAAAACTTGACCTGCATTAATTGCTTCTACCAAGTCTTCAACATCGGTGTATCCTGTCAGCAGAATCCGAATCGTATCAGGAAAGCGATCGACTGTTTTCCCCAAGAACTCGGTACCATTCATTTCTGGCATCCGCTGGTCAGATATAATCACCGCCATCTCGCCCTGTTCGTCTAGAACGGACAGGGCGCTGAGGGCGCTATCTGCTTTGTAAACCTGAAAATCGCGTCGAAACGTCCGGTACAGCAAATCCAAGTTGTCGGGTTCGTCATCGACTACCATTAGTTTCAGTTTGCTTCCATCTCCCCGACTCATGCTATTCCCTACTCCTAGGCGAATTAATCAGGTCTAAAACTAGCTTGTCAAGTACCCTTGGCTGATTGGGCCGAGCCGAATCAGGATCAGGGGTTCGGGTTTCATAGGTCAGTGCCATGTTAGTGATACCACAAGGAAGTTCGGAACTTGCATCCGGTCGCGGCCTGACCAGAAAGAATTGGTTTAAAGCCCCAAGGTTGAGCGGGAGAAATTAAAATCAGACTATTCATTACTCCAATCCTCGGACTTCCTTCTTAGAGGTCGCCCTCAACTGTCAACTGTCAACTGTCAACTGTCAACTGAACAGACCTCGCCGCCTTTGAGAGCTCGTCCTTTATTCCCGTTACAGCCGAATCAAGTTAATTTTTCTGCCAGTCTGAGCTTAGCAGAACGAGAGCGGGGATTTCTAGCTAGTTCGTCGGATTGTGGCACGATCGGCTTTTTTGTCAGTACCTGCAAACACTCTGTTGCTCTCAACTGGTGCTTGACCGGCCTGTCTTCGAGACTGTGAAAAGTAATAATTCCAATTCTCCCACCGGGTTTTAACCATTTAGGCGCTTGGTTGAGGAAAGTGTCTAAAGACGCTAGTTCGGAGTTGACAGCTATTCTCAAAGCTTGGAAAGTGCGGGTGGCGGGATGGATTCTACCGTTGCGCTGCTTGGGTGGGAAGGTAGAGGCGATCGCACCTGCGAGCTCTGTAGTAGTTTCAAAAGGACGCGATTGCACAATCCGCCTCGCGATGCGCCGCGACAGTCGTTCCTCGCCGTACCTGTAAATAATATCTGCTAGTTTAACTTCTTCCCAGTGATTGATAATCTCTTCTGCGGTCAAAGATTGCTGCTGGTTCATACGCATATCTAGTTGAGCTGGATGGCGAAAACTAAAGCCTCGTTCCGGTGTATCGAACTGAGCAGAGCTAACGCCCAAGTCTGCTATAATACCATCAAATTTGGCATCAGGAGACTGATATTGGGCAAAATTGCCGTGCCAAAACTCGACGGGCGAGTTGGCAAATCGGGATTGGCAAAAACGGATGGCTTCTGTATCGCGATCGATCGCCACCACCGTCACATCAGGGGCCGCCGCCAAAATCAAACTCGTGTGTCCGCCGCCCCCAAGCGTCGCATCCAAATAGCGCCCGCCGGCACGCACAGCTAAACCCGCAATTAACTCACTTCCCAAAACAGGAACGTGATAGGTGTCAACACTGACATCCGATCCAGGGGTATCCTTTTCAGATAGCTCGATATCCTTCATAATCTATAAAAGTGAAACAAAAATCAACAATAGTCAGTTGTCAGTTGTCAGTTGTCAGTTGTCAGTTGTCAGTTGTCAGTTGTCAGTTGTCAGTTGTTCTCAGTTCCTAGTTAGAAAGTTTTTTTGCTAATGAGCAATGACCTGTTTGAGCAATTACCACTGACCAATGCCCAATGCCCAATGACCAATTACCAATGACCAATTACCTATTACCAATTACCTATTATTATGTCAAGAATTGAGACTAGAACTGAACCAATGGTGCTCAACATGGGCCCGCACCACCCATCCATGCACGGCGTACTCCGGTTAATTGTCACCCTGGACGGCGAAGACGTAGTGGACTGCGAGCCTGTTTTGGGCTATCTACACCGCGGCATGGAAAAAATTGCCGAAAACCGCACCAACGTGATGTACGTCCCCTACGTGAGCCGCTGGGACTACGCTGCGGGGATGTTTAACGAAGCGGTGACAGTCAATGCGCCGGAAAAGTTAGCGAATATAGCTGTCCCCAAACGGGCGAGTTACATTCGGGTAATCATGCTGGAGTTGAACCGGATTGCTAACCACTTGATGTGGGTGGGGCCGTTTTTGGCAGACGTGGGCGCGCAAACTCCCTTTTTCTACACTATGCGCGATCGCGAACCAATTCTCGACTTGTGGGAAGCAGCCACCGGCTACCGCATGGTAAACAACAACTACTTCCGCATCGGCGGAGTCGCAGCAGATTTACCCTACGGTTGGGTAGACAAATGCGAAGATTTCTGCGATTACTTCCTTCCCAAAATTGACGAATACGAACGTTTAATTACCAACAATCCGATCTTCCGCCGCCGGATTGAAGGACTGGGTACGATTTCCCGCGCCGAAGCGATTAACTGGGGACTATCGGGCCCCATGTTGCGCGGTTCCGGTGTGAATTGGGATTTGCGGAAAGTTGACCATTACGAATGTTACGACGACTTCGACTGGGAAGTTTGCACCGAAGCTGCGGGCGATTGTTTAGCCCGCTACTTAGTCCGAATTCGGGAAATGCGCGAGTCAGTTAAAATTCTCTATCAAGCTTTGAAAGCACTCCCCGGCGGCCCTTACGAAAACTTGGAAGCCAAGCGCTTAGAAAGCGGGCCAAAATCTGAGTGGAACAGTTTCGACTATCAGTTTATTGGCAAAAAAGTAGCGCCAACTTTCAAGATTCCTAAGGGCGAACATTACGTGCGTGTTGAAAGCGGCAAGGGTGAGTTGGGAATCTATATTATCGGCGATGACAGCGTGTTTCCTTGGCGCTGGAAGATTCGCGCTGCGGATTTCAATAATTTGCAGATTTTGCCCCACATCGTGCGCGGTGTAAAGATTGCGGACTTGGTGGCGATTCTGGGCAGTATCGATATTATCATGGGTTCTGTCGATCGCTAGATGAAAAAGGGCGATCGTATTTTTGGGCTATTTGCTAAAAAGTGCGATCTCCCTTTTTTTGAATCCTCGATCGGCTACTATAAACTATGGAATCTCAACAATAAAAATCATAGCTAAAAATTACTTGAGTTCCGCACTGCGTGCAAATACGCTTATCACAATCATAATCTACTTCTAACAGCCGCAAGTTTGTGCTGTTGCAGTAGGGGCAATACTCAGTTACAGATAAACTTTCAGGGGGGATACACTGCCATTTTGGTAAATTAACAGCTACCTCTGACTCTAGGGAAGTTAATGTATTAACAGGTAAACTCCATACCCTATCTAGTAATTCATTGACTTTGAAACTTAATTCATTAACATTTTCAATCCACAAATAGCCGCAGCGGACAGCACGACAGATCGAAACGTTTCTCTCTTCTTCAATAAATATAGAGTTTCCCTTGGGATCGATCGCCTCGCATTTCCACAATGTTAATACTATAGGAACTTCTTGTGAGTAATTCACTATCAAAGCCGGGATATCGTTTAGTTGATGTTCTGTAAAACAAGCCACCCATATATCGCCGGCAATTCTCTTGCATCTTTCTAAAGAAACGCAATTTTTCAAGAAATTATCGAAGGCGATGATATCTTTGTCTACTTCATCGTGACCTAAGTAATTATTGCGTCTTTTTGTGTCTGCAAGATCGAAGATAACTAAATAAGCTGGTAATAATAACTCGCTTGAATTTTTGAACTCTTCTAAACAAGACTCTCTCGACATACAGAAGGATTATATTTAAAAGCTAAAGCTAGCTTATCACAGCGAGCGAAAATTGCCAATCTCAAATCTCAATTTTGCGATCGGCGTCAAAATGATATAATAAATTTTGAAAAATAGAGATGTTACAGAATGAATGCCAAATTTATGAACATCAAAATTTCTCTCTTTTCTCTTCCTCTGTGTCCTCTGCGCCCTCTGCGGTTAAAAAATCTTTATTTCCTCAATAAAATAACATCAACTATAAACTATGACAGTCCAGCAATTAGATATTAACGATAGCAACCCCGAACTCTGCGCTTTAATCAGCGAAAGAATTGCCGCCAGTCCCCAGCAGCGCATTACCTTTGCGGAATATATGGATTTGGCACTATATCACCCGCAGTATGGTTACTATAATGGCGATCGACCAAACATCGGCAAACAAGGCGATTTTATCACGTCGCCTCATTGGAGCGCAGATTTTGCTGAGGTTTTGGGCGAGCAATTTGTGGAAATGTGGCAAATTCTCGGCAAACCTCATCATTTTACTATAGTAGAAATGGGTGCGGGGCGGGGAACCTTTGCCACACATTTACTGCAATACCTGCAACGACAACATCCCGATTTATTTAAAATATTAGAATACATTATTGTTGAGATTTCCCCTGTACAGCAAGCGGTGCAGCAGCAAAACTTAGCTGAATTTAAAATAGTCAAGTGGTGCAAGTGGGATGAAATAGCTAATAACTCGATTGTCGGATGCTTCTTTTCTAACGAGTTAGTAGATGCTTTTCCAGTCCATCAATTTATCATCGAACAAGGGCAACTTCGGGAAATTTACGTTACCGCAAACGAAGAAAAAAACGAACAATCTGGAAGCAAGTTTATTGAAGTAGTAGGCGAGCTTTCAAATCCTAAGATTGCCGAATATTTTGATTTAGTAGGAATTGATTTATCGGCAAGTGTCTATGGGGATGGTTATCGCAGTGAAGTTAATTTAGCAGCTTTAGAGTGGATAAAAACAGTTGCAGAAAAATTGCAGCGCGGTTATTTGTTGACAATTGATTACGGCCATCCGGCGCACCGATATTACAATCCGAGACGCACAGAGGGAACGCTGCAATGTTATTACCGCCACCGCTATCACAGCAATCCTTATATTAATGTGGGGTGGCAGGATTTAACGGCCCACGCTGATTTTACGGCGCTGGAAAAACAAGGTGAATTGTGCGGTTTGGAGATGATGGGTTTTACTCAGCAGGCTTGGTTTTTGATGGTGTTGGGTGTGGGCGATAGAATTGCTTCTCTATCTGCAAATGATGCACAAGTATTGGATTTGGCAACATTTTTACGCAGGCGGGAAGCGCTGTATCAATTGATCGATCAGATGGGTTTGGGGGGGTTTGGGGTTTTGGTGCAGTGTAAGGGGCTGAGTGAGGAGGAGAAAGGGGAAAAGCTTAAAGGCTTGAGAGTGCCAGATTAGTTATTTAGATGAGTTTTTAAAGTTGATATTTGGGGAGAATCTCAGTTTTGCATTTACAGTGCGAGCGTCCCCGCTCGCGTGCTTGTACAAGCACGCGAGCGGGGACGCTCGCACTACCATAAAAAATGCTTCTTGCAAAA